>VBLS01000161.1 GCA_005878635.1 Methanobacteriota archaeon
GGGCACCTGGACGCGGCCAAGGTCCTCCTGGAGAACGGCGCGGACGTCAACGCGACGTCGCCGAGCCGTTTCGCGAACACGGCACTCGACGCGGCGGTCGCCGGCAACCGCACGGACGTGGTCAAGGTCCTGCTCGCGGCGCACGGAAATCCGAACGTGCGCAGCGAGGGCAATGCGACCCCGCTCCACAAGGCGGCGCAGCATGGGAACCTGGCAATCGTCGAGCTGTTGGTCGGCGCGGGCGCGGACGTGAACGCGGTCCGAGACGGCGGCATCAAACCAATCGACGATGCGGAGAAGAAAGGCCACGCCGACGTTGTCTCATTCCTTCGCGACCGCTCGACGCGGGCTTAGTGCGGTCTGATGAACATCCAGCGGTGGCCCTCGGGATCCTCGGCGCGGTAAAGGCGGCCGGCGGGGTTGTCCCGCGGCTCCGACAGGATCACCGCTCCCGCGGCCTTCGCCCGCGCGAAATGGGCGTCGACGTCCTCGACTTCGACCTGGATGCCGTCGACGACCCACGGGACAGCAGACCATTTCTTGGAGGCCGCACAGGTCTCCCGGTGGTGCCTCGGGCTCTGGTAGTCCCGCGTCGGCGTGGCGACGAAAATCGGCGCGTCCTCGAATTCCAATTCCGCATGGCTGACCCGGCCGTCCGACTCCGTGTATCGTTGGCCCCGTTCCCGGAACCCGAACGCGCGGCCCAGCCAATCGATGGCGACGGCCGCATCTTCGTAGGCAATCATTGGCACGATTCGATGCGACGTCTCGCGCGGCTTCTCTCCCATGGACGTTCCCCGGACGTCCAAGTATGGGGGCCTACTTAACGGCTCCGCGGACGACGGAAAATCGGCGCCTCGAAGCCTCGACGGCTTTCAGATACGCGCGAAGACCTCGCGGATCCGATGGAGTCCCTCGGCGATCGTCTCGCGCGATGCCGCGTAGGAGATTCGGAGGTGCCCCTCACCGGCTTCCCCGAACGCGCTTCCCGGGGTCACCGCGACGGACGCCTCCTTCAGGATCCGTTCGCTCAGGGTCGCGCTGTCAATCTCCGCATCGTACCGCGGGAAGACGTAGAAGGCGCCCGTCGGCCGGTGCGTCGAGAGGCCCTCGATCGTCGCGAGTTCCTTGAGGACCAGGTCGCGCCGGGCGCGGAACTCCTTGACCATTGCCTGGAGGGGCGTGGTCGGCCCTCGGAGGGCCGCGACGCCGGCCTTCTGGGCGAACGCGGTCGCGCAGGTGATCGTGTGCTCCTGCACTTTCGAAATCTCCTTGAACAGGGGAGACGGAGCGACGAGCCATCCGAGGCGCCAGCCCGTCATCGAGTAGGTCTTCGAGAATCCGTGGACGGTCACGGTCCGATCGAACATGCCGTCCAAGGACGCAGGCGAGACGTGCTCTCCTTCGTACAAGATCTTCTCGTAGATCTCATCGCTCACCAAGATGAGGTCGTGGTCCTTCACGAGATCCGCGAGAGCCTTGATCGCGTCTCGAGAATAGACGGAACCCGCGGGATTCGAGGGGGAATTGATCATCAGGAGGCGCGTGCGCGGCGTGATCGCCTCGGAGACGGCGTCCGCGGAGGGAACGAACCCCTCCATGTCCGCGGCGCGCACAGGGACCGGCCGGGCTCCCGCGAGGGTGACCATCGGCGCGTACGAGACCCAGCCGGGGTCCGGGATGATCGCCTCGTCCCCGGAGTCGAGGAGGGCCATGCAGGTCATGAACAGCGTGTGCTTCGTCGGGGCGACGAGGACGTTTTCCGGTTTCGCGGGAATCCGATTGTCCTTCTGGGACTTCTCCGCGATCGCCTCCCGCAGCTCGCGAATGCCCGGAGCGGGCGTGTACTTCGTGAAGCCGTCATCGAGGGCCTTCTTCGCCGCGTCGATGATGTGCGCCGGCGTCGGGAAGTCGGGCTCTCCGATCGCGAGCGAGAGGATCTTCTCGCCGCGGGCCTTCAGGTCCGTGATGAGGTCGCTGATGCGGACCGTCGCGGATGGTTCGATCGAGAGGACGCGCTTCGCGAAACGGGCCATGGGGGTCGGGAAGACGGAAGGATAGAAAAGGGTTCACCGCACCGTTCATCAAACAGGGATGGTCAGCTTTTTTACTCAGTTGGGCAAAAGACAGGCCCATCGTTCCCCACCGCGGCTCCATTGATTTTACCCAGTTGGGTAAAACCCGAGTTTGAAGTTTCTACCGCTACCTCGCTCAGTTCGACAAGATTCGTCCCATCGCGGCCTCGGAAATGACGTGCTCCACTCCGTTGGCGCGGAGAAATTCCCGCAAAGGATCCAACCGCTCCCGGTCGACAAAGACCACGGACTGACCCAGATACCGCACACCGGCGTGTTCGACGAAGCCCGAGTAATGGTAGGTCTTCCCGTTGGTCGAGACCGTGTGACCGAAGATGAACCGACGGACGCGGGTGCATTGCAACGGGTTTCCAGAGTCCACGTCCCACGTGACGATGAATCCGGCGAGAGCCCGACTCGTTTCTCGACGGGCTCTGCGGACCGATCGCTGCGGCACCATTTTACTCAATTGAGTAAAAACGCAGCCGAACCTCAACCCTTCCTCGGGAGGGAACCGTGAAAGTGAAAATCCGCTTTCGACTCCCGTCACTTTCAGGCATCCGGGCGTTGTCCTTATGGGCTCGAACACGTGGGTGCCGCCGGGAGTCCATGAGACTCGCGGTCTTCGGCGCCGGCGGAATGGGCGCGACCCATGCAAGCGCGTATGCGGCGTTCGGGAAGAAGGAACGGGTTGAAATCGCGGGGATCGTGAGTCGTTCTGCATCGAAGGCTCGCGGGCTCGCGAAGCGAGTTGACGCGCCATGGTTCACGGATCCGCAGAAAATCCTGAGAGACGAATCGATCGACGCCATTGACGTGACGACCCCGAGTGGCCTCCATCGGCCGCTCGTCGTCTTGGCCCTGGCCCAGGGGAAGCATGTCTTCTGCGAGACCCCGGTCGCGCTCACGCTACGGGACGCGGACGCGATGATCAACGCGGCGCGTGTGAACCGCCGGATCTTGATGGTCGCGCAGGTGATGCGGTTCGTCGCCGATTACCAGCGCGCGCATGAGGAGGCCGCATCTGGAAGCCTCGGGAAACCTCGCATCGTCGTGGCTCGGCGCCTCGCTCGGCCGTATTGGTCCGCGAAACGACCTCGGCCGTTCCGTGTCTACGGCGATCCGATCGTCGAGCTGTCGATTCATGATTTCGACGTCGCGAACTGGATCTTAGGCCGACCGCGTTCCGTCCTGGCCCGCGGCATCTCCGGTTCAACCGGGATGACGGAGCATGCGATGGTCGCGGTGGAATATCGAGGCGGGAGCGCCTTCATCGAGGGATCCGCGATGATGCCGCCGGGCTTTCCCTTCACGACGGCCCTTCGAGTTCAGTGCGACGCCGGCGTCTTCGACCATGTGACCGAGTTCCGGGGAGGGCCGATCCCCAAGACGCGGTCGGTCCGCTATACGAAACATGGACTCGAGACGGTCCCCGTCCGCGGGCACGATCCGTACACGGAGGAATGCCGCCTCTTTGTCCGGACGGTGCGCCGGAAGGCGGATGGGAAACTCTTGAGTCCCGACGCCGAACGGGACGCGCTACGAGTCGCC
>VBLS01000025.1 GCA_005878635.1 Methanobacteriota archaeon
GATGGCGACAGAGGCGGTCAACGGAGAGCCGGTCAACTCGGCGGGATACAGCGCCGCCCTCTACCACCTCTTCAACCACGCCTTCTTCAAGGCCCTCCTGTTCCTGTCCGCCGGGAGCGTGATCCACGCCGTCCACACGAACGACATGCGGGATATGGGCGGGCTCTCGAAGTCGATGCCGATCACCTCGCGGGTCATGCTGTTCGGATCCCTTGCCCTCGCCGGGATTATCCCCTTTAGCGGATTCTTCAGCAAAGGCGAGATCCTCTCCGTGACCTTCGACGCGGGGGCGGACCATCCGGGCTTCTACCTGCTGTACCTCCTCGGCCTCCTCACCGCGTTCCTCACCGCCTTCTACGCCTTCCGCCTCTGGTTCATGACGTTCCACGGAGAGTACCGCGGTCACGATCACCCGCACGAGTCGCCCCGCGTCATGACGACGCCCCTCCTGATCCTCGCCGGGTTCACCCTGATCTCGGGGCTCCTCGCCTATCCGATGCAAGGGTTCGGCAACCTCGTCTTCTTCGGGCGTCCGGAGGCCGGTTTCCCGCTCGTCGGCATCCCGCCCGTCCACTACCTGCTGGAGGCGCTCTCCCTCGGCGTCGCCGGGCTCGGCATCTGGCTCGCCTGGTCGATCTACGAGACCAAGAGGATCCCCGCGGAGCGTTTCACGCGCGCCCCCGGCGGGGCCTTCATCCACCGGATGCTCACGAAGCGCTACTGGATCGACGACGCCTACGACGCGTTCGGTCGGACGGTCGTCTACGGGATCGCGCGCGGGCTCGACTGGTTCGATCGGACCGCGATCGACGGGATCGTGAACGCGGTCGGCCGGGGCGGGATGCGGGTCGCCGTCGAGAGCGACTTGTTCGATCGACGCGTGATCGACGGGGCGGTGAACGCGCTGAGCCTCGAGACCGTTCGGACGAGTTGGCGCCTGCGGCAGCGGCAGACCGGGCAGGTGCAGAACTACGCCTGGGTCGTCGTCGTGGGGATCGTCGCCGTCGTCGTCCTGCTGTTCGGCTTCAGCTTCCTCCAGCGATTCCTCGGGGGGCGATGACGTGGTCGGGATCCTCTCCCTCCTGTGGATCACCCCGTTCGTCGGATCGTTGATCGTCTGGGGCATCGGGACGACCCAGCGGGCGGCGAAGTGGATGGCGATCGGCTTCAGCCTCGCCGAACTGGGATTCGCGAGTTGGCTCCTCCTGGCCCTCATCAACGGGAACTGGGCGGGGGCCCTCGGGACGCCGACCGCGTCGCAGCCGCCGACCCCGGGCAAGTTCGTTCCCCTTTACTACATGGAGCGCGTCGGATGGTGGACCCAGTTCGGCTTCAATTACGTCGTCGGCGTGGACGGGCTCAGCGTCCCGTTGATCTGGCTCACGGCCCTGCTCACGACCTTGGCGGTCGTCTTCCATTGGGACGAGGAGGTCCGGCCGCGGGCCTTCTTCGGGCTGTTCCTCTTCCTGGAGATGGCGCTCGTCGGCGTCTTCCTCGCCCTCGACTTCATCATCTTCGCGATCTTCTGGGAGCTCGTCCTGCTGCCGATGTTCTTCCTCATCGGGATCTGGGGCGGGCCGAATCGCCGCTATGCGGCGCTGAAGTTCCTGATCTTCACCCACGTCGGCTTCGTGATCATGCTCCTCTCGATCTTCTCCCTGTACTGGTTCTACAGCGCCTCCGTGAATGAGGCCGTCTACGGCACGAACGCTCCGACGCTGGACATGACGGCATTCCTCCATGGCGCCCTCCGCCACACGAGCGGGGCGGGCATTGCCTACATCACCCTGGGAGCCCAGATCCCGGTCTTCGCGGCGTTCCTCTTCGCCTTCATCGTGAAGCTGCCGTCCGTGCCGTTCCACACGTGGCTTCCCGATGCGCACGTCGAAGCTCCGACCGGCGGGTCCGTCCTCCTCGCCGGGGTGCTGCTGAAGATGGGCGGCTACGGGATCTTCCGGATCAACCTCGGCATGCTCCCAGACGCGGCGCGCAACCTCTGGTGGGCCCTCGCGATCCTCGGCACCGCCTCGATGATCTACGCGGCCTTCGTGTGCCTCGCCCAGGTCGATCTGAAACGACTGATCGCGTACAGCTCGGTCGGCCACATGGGCTTCGTGCTCCTCGGAGCCGGCAGCTTGACCGTGATCGGCGTGCAGGGGGCGATCTTCCAATTGTTCAACCACGGCATCATCACCGCGATCCTGTTCATGCTCGCGGGCAGCGTGAAGCATAGCACCGGGACGCGGGACATCCCGCGGCTGCAGGGCCTCGCGCGCGTCATGCCGCAGTTCTCCCTGATCCTCGCGATCGGCTTCTTCGCCTCCCTCGGTTTGCCGGGCCTGAACTCGTTTTGGTCCGAGTTCATGGTCTTCGTCGGCGCGTACGGCTCGCCGAACCTCGACATGAACCGTCGGCTCGTCCTGATCCCGCTCATCTCGATCGTCGTCACGGCCGCGTATTACCTGTACACGATGCAGCGTATCCTCTTCGGGGACCCTCCGGAAGACCTCGCGAAGGCGCACGACCTGCTCCCGTGGGAGCGCATCTCCTACGCCGTCCTCGTCGCCTTGGTCTTCCTCGTCGGCTTCTTTCCGCTCCCGTTCCTCGGGATGATCAACGCCTACACGAGCGGTTCGTTCCCGTGGCTCGGAGGGATCTGAGATGATCATTGACTATCCGATCCTCACCTTGATCGTCTTCCTGCCGGCCCTCGGCGCGATGCTGTGCTACGTGACCGGGTCCCCAGGAGCGGCCCGCGGGGTCGCGCTCGCCACCTCCCTCGTCGTGCTCGGCCTCGCCACGCTTCTGCTGTCGGGGTTCCTCTGGCCCGATGCGATCGTCCTGTCCAAGGTCACGACGCCGGGCTCGCACACCTACTTCGCGGTCGAGAAATCTCCCTGGGTCCCGACGTTGAACGTGAATTACTTCTTCGGCGCGGACGAGCTCTCCGTGATCCTCGTCTTCCTGAACGCCCTGCTGACGCCGCTCGCCCTCGCGATCTCGTGGGACGAGCACACCCGGGTCCCGGAGTTCTTCGCGATGTTCCTGTTCATGGAGACGACGATCAGCGGGGTCTTCCTGTCCCTCGACCTGTTCCAGTTCCTCGTGTTTTGGGAGGTCGGCCTGGTGCCGATGTATTTCCTCATCGCCGTGTGGGGCGGGCCGCGGCGGCGGTACGCCGCGATCAAGTTCTTCCTATACACCTTCCTCGCGTCCCTCCCGCTCCTCGTGGCCGTCTTCGCGTTCTACTTCTATTCGAGTCCGCACACGTTCGACATGACCGCGATCATCGCGAGCGTGCCGGTGCCTCCCGGCGCGGTCGCGGATCTCGCCTTCGTCGGCCTGCTCATCGCCTTCGGGACGAAGCTGCCGACGTGGCCGTTGCACACCTGGCTGCCCGACGCCCACGTGGAGGCGCCGACCGGCGGTTCCGTGATCCTCGCGGGCGTCCTCCTGAAGCTCGGCGGATACGGGCTCATCCGATTCAACGTCCAGATGCTCCCGACCGCCGCGGTCGACCTGTACTGGCTCCTCGCCCTCGTCGGCATCATCTCGATCCTCTACGGAGCCCTGGTCTGCATCGCCCAGGACGATCTGAAGCGGCTCGTCGCCTTCTCCAGCGTGAGCCACATGGGATTCGTGACCCTCGGGATCGCCGCGGGCGTGTACGGCTTCAGCGCCGGGGGCGGCTACGGCCGCGGGGCGGTCCTCGGTTTCTCGGGGGCGATCTTCCAGATGTTCGCCCACGGCCTCGTCTCGGCGGCGCTCTTCATGGTCGCGGGGTCCCTCGGCCATAAGATCGGCACGCGGAACATCTCGGACCTCGGAGGGATCGCGAAGAAGGCCCCGCGGTTCGCGACCTTCATGATGGTCTCGTTCCTCGCCTCCCTCGGGCTCCCCGGCCTCGTCGGGTTCGTCGCGGAGTTCAGCGTCTTCGTCGGCGTCTACGCGGCCTTCGGCCTCCTCGTGTTCGTGCCGATCCTGACGGTCGTCTTCACGGCCGCGTACTACATCTGGGCGATGCAGCGCGCGATCTTCGGGCCGCTGAATCCCAAGTGGGAGACGATGCCGGACCTCCATCGGTTCGAGGTGGCCCCGCTCGCCGTCCTGACGCTCGCCTTCGCGGTCTTCGGCATCGTGCCGATCCTGCTCCTCGACTTCCTGTCGACCTGGTCCCAGGGGATCCTCGGAGGGCTCTGACCTGTCCGACTACACCGTGTTCCTCCCGGAGACGATCCTCGTCGTGACCGCCCTCGCGTCCGCGGTCCTCGGGTTCGCGTGGCGCAAGCGCCCGGAGGCGCTGTGGGCCGTCGCCCTCGTCGGGACCGGCCTCGCCTCGTTCATCACGATCGACATGATGGGCCTCGGGGTCACGAACGCCCTGCACCTCTCCCTGTGGCCTTCCCCGATTGGCACCCGCGGCAACTTCACCCTCGAACTGAAGATGAACGTCGACGCGTTCGCACTGTTCTTCCAGCTCATGTTCCAGCTTGTGGCCCTGCTCGTCATCATCGCGTCCCGCGGCTTCATCCGGGCGGAGGAGCCGCACCAGGGGGAGTACTACGCGCTGATGCTCCTCGCCGTCGTCGGGATGATGTTCACCGCCGCGGCGACGGACCTCTTCGTCCTGTTCCTCGCCTTCGAGACCTCCAGCCTGAGCACCTTCGCCCTCGTCGCCTACCGCAAGCGGGACCGCCAGGCGACCGAGGCCTCGGCGAAGTTCTTCATCATCGGCGCCGTCAGTTCCGGCATCGTCCTGTTCGGGATCTCGCTGATCTACGGGATCGCGCACACTTCGTCGATCGGGACCACGACGGACCTGATCCTCCTCCGCGGTCCGCCGGGGCTCACGCTCGCGGGCCACCCGGAGATCGAGCCGCCGCTGATCATCGCGCTGGTCTTCCTGATCGCCGGCTTCGGATTCAAGGTCGCGGTCGTGCCGTTCCATATGTGGGCCCCGGACGTGTACCAGGGCTCGCCGACGACGATTACCGTCCTCCTGACCGCGGCATCGAAGAACGTCGGGATTGTCGCCCTCTTCCGCGTCTTCCTGATCGGCCTCTTGAACGTCCAGGTCGACTGGATCGCGGCCCTCGCGATCCTCGCCATCGCGACCCAGACGGTCGGGAACATCGTCGCGATTCCCCAGCGATCCGTGAAACGGATGCTCGCCTACTCGAGCATCGCCCAGGCCGGGTACATCCTCATCGCCATCCCGGTCGGGGCGGTCGCATTGCAGTCGACGGCGCCGGGGGATCGGGCCGCGACCGTCGCGATCTATGGCCTCGTCGGCGGGATGCTCCACGTGTTCGTCTACGCCGCGATGAAGGCGGGGGCCTTCCTCGTCGTCGCGGGGACGGAATCCCGCGGGATCGCGGATGACATGGAGGCGTACAAGGGCCTGGGCCGCCGGATGCCCTTCCTTGCGTTCTCGATGACCGTGTTCCTGTTGAGCCTCGCAGGCATCCCTCCCCTCGGCGGCTTCTTCTCCAAATTCGTCCTGTTCTCCAGCGCGGTCAATGCGGCCTCGTTCAACCAATGGTTCCTCGCCCTCGCGATCTCCGGCGTCCTAAACAGCGCCCTGTCCCTGTACTACTATGCGCGGGTCATCTGGTACATGTACATCTTGGACCCCGAGGAGGGCGCCCAGAAGGAGACGGTCCCACGACCGATCGAGGCCGCGGTCTTCATCGCCCTCGCGATCGTCATGCTGACCGCCGTCCTCGCGGCGTTCTTCCTGGGCTTCCTCGCGGACGCCGCCCGCGGGTTCTTCGGCTTCTGACGGGCCGTTTCGCCCGGGTCCCGGCGAAGCCTTTTAGCCGTCCCGCGGGACTGAGGACTCCGATGGCCGCACCGACGACGGGCCCTCGCGTCCTGCTTCACGTGGACATGGACGCCTTCTATGCCGCGGTGGAGATCCGCGAGAACCCGGAGCTCGCAGGGAAGCCGGTCGTCGTCGGCCCGGATCCGCGCGCGCATCCGCGGGGCGTCGTGCTGACCGCGAGCTATGAGGCCCGCAAGTTCGGCATCCGGTCCGCGATGTCCGCGGTCGAGGCGCTGCGGCGTTGCCCTGATGTGGTCTTCGTCCCGCCGCATTTCGAATTCTACGGGCGCGCGAGCAGCGAGATTATGGAACTCCTCCGCAGATTCGCGGACCATCTTCAGCCAACGGGGATCGAGGAGGGGTACCTCGATGTGACGGAGCGGTGCGGCGGAAGCTATGCCCGCGCAAGGGACCTGGCGGGGGAGATCAAGGCCGCGGTCAGGAAGGAGCAGCGGCTCACTTGTTCGATCGGCATCGCGCCGACGAAGGCCGCCGCGAAGATCGCATCGGATTTCGAGAAGCCGGACGGATTGACCGTCGTCGAGCCGGACCACATCGTCGAGTTCCTCGAACCTTTCTCCGTCCGAAAGATCCTCGGGGTCGGACCGAAGACGGGGGATCGGTTGAAGGAGCTCGGCCTCGAGACGATTGGAGACGTGCAGCGGTTCAACCGCCAGGACCTCGTGGAACTGTTCGGGGCCTTCGGGGAATACATCCACGACGTGGCCATGGGCACGGACACGAGCGAGGTCATCGAGCCGAGCGGTCCTCCCGAGTCGATCAGCACGGAGACGACGTTCGAGAAGGACCTCGCGACCTACGAGGACGTCTGGCCGGAGCTAGAGGCGTTGGTCAAATCGCTCCACGAGCAGCTGCGTCACGAGAAGTTCGCCTACCGCACCGTTACGCTCAAGGCCCGATACTCGAACTTCGAGACGCATACCCGGGCGCGAAGCCTCAAGATCCACACCTCGGACCTCGACCCGATGCTGATCCTGAGTCAGACGCTCCTCCGCGAGGTCATGGCCCCCGGTCGGAAGGTGCGCCTCATCGGTGTGCGACTGTCGAACCTCCAAGAGCATACGGCGCCGCAGGCGACCTTGTCGAAATGGGCCGAGGTCTCGAAGGCTCCGGGTCCCTAAATGCGCGGGCCCGACGGCCCTCAGATAAGTTGGACGTCGAGGGCCTTTTCCACGTGCGACATCTTGTTCGCGATCGTGAAGAACGGAGAGCCCGCAAACAACAGGCCGACCGCGTTCCCGTCATAGGCCACGATCGTGCTGCCGCTGTCCCCGCCGGCGCTGAAAGCGCCGCGCTCTCCCTTGATGATCATCTGGTCCGTGAAGACGTACGATCCGGTCTGGTAGCCCACCCGCAAGGTCGCGCTCACGTCCATGACGGTCCCGTCCGTCTTCCGGGTCGTGCGCCCGCTCTTCATGACCTTCTCGTCCAGGACCGCCTCCTTCGTCCCTCGGAGCCTCCCGATGCCGAGGATGTCCGGGATCACGTCCCGCTCGTCGAATGGCTTCGCGAGGGCGCTGTCCACGAGGTTCGTCCCGGCCGGGTCCACCGCGACGAAGGTGTCGAGGCGAGCGATGACGTCCCGATCGGTCTTGCCTCCGTCGAACCGGCCCGGCTGGAGGATCGGATCGCCCTCTGCGCCCCGGTTCTCGTTCGCCAGGACGTGGTTGTTCGAGAGGATGAACGTCTCCCCAGCATCGCGCACGAGGCAGGCAAGCGTGCCCGCGGTGATCGCATAATGTCCGATCGAGATGCCGCCCATCGCAGGCCGCACCTTGCGTTGATAGATCGGCGGGATTGGACGCCAGATTGAGAACTCGCCCGCCTCCTCGACGTCGGTCGGCACGCCCTCGACCTCGTCCGGGATGACTTGTTCGTCCCGCACGAGGAGCGGGTGGATCTTCTGCTTCACGTACACCTTGAGGGCGATGTCCTTGGTCGCGACACCTCGGACGGTCTTCCGGCCGATCCCGACCCCGACCACGTTCGGATTCGTGGCGGCGTCCATGCCTTCGCGCTCGAGGCCCAACAGTTGGCACTCGCAGATGGCCTTGGCATCCTCCGGGCTCGTCATCGGCTGGGCCTCCTCAGAGGGCCTTGAAGGTGCCCGCGACCACGATTTCGACGGGGACGCTATCGAGCGCTTGTGGGAGATCCGCGAGGATTTTCGGACTCTCCTTCTCCACATAGATGCGGATGATTTCCTTGCCGTCCTTCTCGCCGATGCCGACGCCGACGACCCCGCGCATCTTCATGAGCCGCGACTCGTGGCGGCGCTTCACCTCGGCTGCCGATGCCACGGGTCGTTCATGCCGTCCCCAGGCGATAAAACCACCGCGGGCGCGCCGGGCCTCAGGCGGCCTCAAAATTGCCCCGACTCGTCCCGCGGCCGCTGCTGGTCCCGTCGTCCGCCGCCTTCCGCTTGTCCTGGGTGATTTACAACACGAGGGTTCCCGCCCGGACCTATCGACCGGCGTCCATTGCGCGCACGTAATCGTCCCACTCCCGCGATATCTTCCGGACGATGAATCCCCTCCCGAACGGGGCGAACAGCCGGTAAGGTCCCCTCAAGTGGACGTCGAAAGTCATTTCGAGCCGGGTACCTTCTACATCGGGGAACAACCGGTACGTATTGTGCGTGCGCCCCATGTTCGAGCGGGCGTCGGCTTCCCAACCGTCGGGCGGCCGCAACCGGACAATGTACTGGGCGACGAACGGGAACCCCATGGTTCCGGTCTCTTCCATCTCGATCAGGTTTCCCTCCCGACGGATCACCTTGCGGCTGCGCAGTCGGACCCGGCTCAATTCGGGGTCACTGTCCCTAAATTCCGTGCACCACGCGTAGACGTCGGGAACAGATCTCTGAAACCGCTTCGTCAGTCGGAGGCGCATAAAGGACGGAATATCTTCAGCGGCACAAGAAAGCCTCGACGAGAAACCGCCGGATAGTTCCCGGACGTTCACGGAGGCGGTGGCCGGATGAAGCCGTCCTGCATCAGGGACTGGGTCTGCTCGCGGGCGCGACGAATCAGGGAGAGCGCATTTTCGAGCAGCTCGGCCCGGCTCTTCTTGACCCGGGCGAGACCTTGCTCGATGGCCTTCATGCCGACGGCGGCCGCCTCCCGCGCGAACACGTCGATCTCGTCCATCGTGGGAACGATGTGTTCCTCATCCAGGCCCTTCTCCTCCGCGACAAGCGCGAGTTCTGTCGCCGCCGCGATGCACATCTCGTCCGTGATGGTCTTCGCCCGCACGTCCAACGTGCCGCGGAAGATGCCGGGGAATCCGAGCGAGTTGTTCACCTGGTTGGGGAAGTCGGACCGGCCCGTCGCGATGATCCGTGCGCCGGCCTCGGCGGCTTCCCAGGGCCAGATCTCCGGGACCGGATTCGCGATCACGAAGAGGATCGCGTCATCGGCCATCGATGCCACCCACTCTTTCTGAATCACGCCAGGCCCCGGCTTCGACGCCGCGATGACGACGTCGACGCCCTTCATCGCCTCGGGGATGCCGCCGACGCGACCTTCGCCGTTCGTCATCTGGGCGAGCTCCCACTTCTCGGCGAACTCGCCCCGGGCAGCCTCGACGTCCTTCCGATGTCGCCCGACGATTCCCTTGGAATCGACGAGGATGAGGTTCGCCGGCTTTGCGCCCGCCGCGATGAGGATCTTCGCGGTGCGGATGTTCGACGCACCGGCGCCGATCAGGGTGATCTGGACATCCGACAGTACCTTCCCAACGACCTTGAGGGCGTTGATCACGCCCGCGACGTTGATCGTCGCCGTCCCCTGCTGGTCATCGTGCCAGACCGCGATGTCGCATTCTTTCCGGAGCCGCTCGAGGATGCCGAAGCACTTCGGTTGCGCGATGTCCTCCAGGTTTACTCCGCCGAAGGAAGGCGTGATGAGCTTGACTGTCTCGATGATTTTCTCGGGGTCCTTCGTCGCGAGGGGGACGGGAAAGGCGTCGACGCCACCGAGGTACTTGAACAGGAGGCACTTGCCTTCCATGACCGGCAGTCCCGCCTCCGGGCCGATGTCCCCGAGGCCCAAGACCCGCGTGCCGTCCGTGACCACGGCCACCTGGTTCCACTTGTTCGTCAGGCTCCACACCTTCTGCGGGTCCGCCTTGATGTCGAGGCACGGCTGCGCGACCCCCGGGGTGTACCAGATCGCAAAGTCGTTGAAGCTCCGGACGGGGACGCGCGGGACGATCTCGATCTTGCCTTGGTAGTACGGGTGGTACTTCGCGGACTGCTCCTTCGGCAGGTTCGCCTTGCGGAGGTTCTCCTCGACTTCCTTGGGAGTCGGAACGCGGATGGGCTTGTTTTCGGATCGCTTCTTCGTCGCCACCATCCGGACACCCGAAAATCCGATTTGCACGATGAGGATGGGGAGGTCGCATAAACTTTTGCTCCGTGGGCGGCCCCTCCCCACCTCCGCACCAACCTTTATCGGCCTCCATCGACTCGCGGAGCTGTGCTCATCGCCGTCGTCGACAAGGCCGGTCGCGGTGGAACGCGGAAGGTGAAGTCGGCGTTCGAATCGGTCGAGCGAGCCTACGCGGGTTTGGGCCATACCCTGCAGAGGCCTGTCTCCGCCGAGATTGTCGCCATCCCGATCATGGGCGCCTCGAAGTCCCTCCCGGATCGGCACACGCTTTTCGTGTCGGTGCGGGCGGTCGAATCGGGACTGCTCGATGGCCTGGTCGCCCACGAGGTCGGCCACATGCTCCGCACGGAGCAGGACCACGCGTCCCACAGCCCGGACGTCTTCCGATTGATCGAGAAAGAGGTCCGGATCCCGCGCGCGGGCGAAGGCGCCTTCAGCGCGGCCTTCAATCATATCCAAGACATCTACGCGGACGACCTCGCGTTCCCCGTCTTCTCCGGCACCGACGGTCGCCGGGCCTACGATTTCTTCTCCGCGTGGATCGACAACAATGCGGCCACGAAAACGAGGAACCGTTGGCAGAATGTGGGTGCGGCGGCCACGAATAGCTTCGCCCTCGGGAACTTGGTCCGTCATGCCTTGATCATGCCGGACGACCCGCTGTGGGCCCGGGCTCGGGGCTTCGATCGACAGGCAGGATTCGAGGTGGTCGACGTCCTGGCGGGCTTCTATTCCGATCTGCCACAAGACCCCGCGCCCGCCGCGTTCGTGGCACAGGTCCAGCGCCTCGCGGGGCTGCTGTCCAAGGCCGCGACCGCGTAATTCCCGTAACGTTTTATACCGCTGGCCCCAGTGTCACACCGTCCCACTTGGTGTCCTTCATGGCTGAGGAACTCGAGACCGCGCAGATTCCGCCGCACATCATGGCCGCGATGCGGGAACGCATGAAGATGGCCCAGCGGATGTCCCGCATCAAGCACAAGATCGTCGTGATGTCCGGGAAGGGCGGTGTCGGCAAGTCGACGGTGGCGGCGAACCTTGCCTGCGTCCTCGCGGAAACCGGAACGGCAGGACTCGTCGACGCTGACGTGACCGGGCCGGACATTGCGAAGCTCATGGGCGTCGAGGAAGCTCAGGTGAAGGCGACGGACACGGGACTCGAGCCCACGACAGGCCCCGCAGGTGTGCGTGTGATCTCCATGGCCCAGATGATCGACCGCGATACCGCGGTCGTCTGGAGGGGACCGCTGAAAATCAAGGCCTTGAAGCAGATGCTCTCCGATGTGGAGTGGGGAGACCTCGACTACCTTGTGATCGACCTCCCTCCCGGGACGAGTGACGAACCGCTATCCGTCGCCCAGGAGATCCCCGACGCGGACGGGGCGGTCGTCGTCACGACGCCCCAGGAAGTGTCCCTCCTCGACGTCCGCAAGTCGATTGCCTTCGCGAAGGCCGTCAAGATGGACATCCTCGGCGTGATCGAGAACATGAGCGGCTTCGTCTGCCCGCATTGCGGGAAGCAGACGGACATCTTCAAAATCGGAGGCGGCGAGGCGGCGGCGAAGGAACTAGGCCTGCCGTTCCTCGGTCGCGTCCCCATCGACCCGCGAATCGTCATCGGCGGGGACGCCGGGACGCCGTTCGTCCTCGAACATCCGGATTCGGAAGCGACGAAAGCCTTCCGGGGGATCGTCCAAGCTCTACGGCCCCGCCTGAAAGAAACAAAGCCACGACCCACGGGACCTTTGGCCAAGTAGGCGTCGGCGGTCAGGCCCAGCGGTCGAGGAGGGCCTCAATCTCGGCTTTCGGCACGGCCCCGACAATCCCGTCCACGAGCTTTCCGTCTTTGAAGAGGAGCATCGTCGGGATCGACGTGATCCCGAACCGCGAGGGGGTCGCCGGGTTCTCGTCCACGTTCATCTTGCCGAGGCGGAGCCGGTCCGCCCGAGCGCGGGCAACCTCCTCCAAGACCGGGGCAACGCGGTGGCAGGGGCCGCACCATTCGGCCCAGAAGTCGACGAGGATGGCGCCGGGCTTTCGAACCTCCACCGGGAACGTGGCGTCGCTCAACGCGATGGGTCCCGACCATGTCGATGCCGTGGGTTTGGGAGCGGACGCGGCGTTAAGCAACCGCTCGAGCTTCTTCGCGCGGATGGCCGCGAGCTCCGGATCGTCCACGGTCGTTCCCAGCGGGCTCGCGGAATAAAAGGATTCGGCTTCAGGTGGAGATCTTCGCGACCTGCCCGAATTCCTCGGCCATCGGACCGATCAGGCGGACCTCGCGGCGAATCAGGGCGATCTCCCTCTCGTTGAAGGCGCTCGGGTCGAACGGCACGATGAGGATCGACTCATGGATCGCGACGCTCTCGTTCAGATCGTGCACTAAGGCCAGGACGGATCCAAAGTCGTTGTGGCTGACCAGATACTCGAAGCCGTCCATCAGGACGACCGGCCGCTCACTCGCCTCGATGAAGTGCTCGATCGCCATCGCCACGTTCTCCGGCGGACTCG
>VBLS01000075.1 GCA_005878635.1 Methanobacteriota archaeon
ACGAGCTCCGTAACGCGAAGGAGATCGTCGAGAGCTACGAGGCCGCCGCCCGTGCGGGCAAGGGGGCGATTCGGGTCGGGGACCGTCTGGTCGACGCGGTTCACTATCGTTGGGCCAAGCGGATCCTCGATCGCGCGGGGCCTTGAAGCCTCCCGCCTTCGAGGTGTTCCGTTCCTGGGCTGGGGATGTCCTCACGGGATTGCGAAGTAGGCTTTCCGCAAATCCTCCAAGTCCAGGAGCCGGTCCGGCGGACCGGCGTTGACGATCCGGCCTTCCTGCATGACGTATCCGAAATCCGCGATCCGAAGGGCCTGATAGGCGTTCTGCTCGACGAGGAGGAGCGTGAGGCCACCCTCCCGCAACTCGCGGACCTTCTGGAAGATCTCCGACACGGTCTTCGGTGCGAGGCCGAGGCTCGGTTCGTCGAGGATCAAGAGCAACGGCTTCGCCATCAATGCGCGGCCGATGCCGACCATCTGCTGCTCCCCGCCGCTCAGGCGGATCGTTTTTAGATGGGCCCGTTCTCGAAGGCGAGGAAAGAGCCGGTAGACGTATTCCAATGTCTCATCGGCGGATCCACGGGCCCGTTTCGCATAGGCTCCGAGGCGCAGGTTCGCCTCCACGGTAAGCTGCGGGAACAACCGCCGGCCTTCCGGACATGATGAGATCCCGGCCTCCGTTCGCTCGTGGGCGGGCCGACGCGTGATATCGTTTCCTTGGAACAGGACCTTTCCGCGGGTCGGCCGGAGGAGGCCGTTGATCACCTTGAGGACCGTCGACTTGCCGGCCCCGTTTGGCCCGACGATGACCGTCATCGCCCCCTGTTTCGCCTCGAGCGCGACGTCCCACAAGACCTGGGTCCCGGCATATCCGGCATCGATCCCTTCAAGTTGGAGCATGGACGGCCTCCGCTCCGAGATATGCCTCGATGACCGCTGGATTCTCTACGACCTCGCGCGGACTGCCGTCCGCGATCTTCGTGCCTTCCTCGATGACGACGACGTGTCCCGACACCGTGAGGACGGCCCGCATGACGTGTTCAACGACGAGCGCCCCGAAGCCAACTTCCTTCTGGACCTGGGTGAACATGCCGATTGCGTCGCGCAATTCCTCCGGCGACAGACCGGCGAAGATTTCGTCGAGGAGGAGGATCCGCGCTCCCGTCCCAAGGACCCGGGCGAATTCGAGCCGCTTTCGCTCCTGGACGGTCAGGTTCGAGGAGATCGAATCCGCCTTGCCTTCCAGTCCTACCAACGTGAGGACTCGGCCGGCAGTTTCCAAGGCTTCCGATTGGTCCTTTTGCTTGTTGCTTCCGAACATCGCCGCCACGGCCACATTTTCGCGGCAGGTCATCGCTAGAAACGGCTTCGGAATTTGGTGGGTCTTCGCAATCCCCTGCTCGACGATTCGATGGGCGGGCCAGCCATCGATTCGCTGGCCGTCCAGACTGATCCTCCCTTTCGTGGGCTTCATCACCCCCGCGATCAAGTTCAGGAGCGTCGACTTGCCGGATCCGTTCGGCCCGATTAGTCCGATGACGTTCCCTTCCTGGACCGCCAAGGACACGCCCTGCACCGCCCGGACTCCGCCGAAGTACTTGTGGACCTGAGAGACTTCGAGCACCCGGGTCATTCGAGCATTCCTCGGAACTCGGGGATGTACTTTCGAAGGGTGCCGACGATGCCGCCGGGGACGAAGAGGGCGATGATGATGACGACCAGACCGATCACGGTGAACTGGAGCCCGCTCAGCAGCGGGATCGTCAGGAAGACCTGGGATGGCAGGTACACGGCGACCGTGCCGATCAGAGGTCCGAGGAGGGTGCCCATCCCTCCGATCACGATCATCGCGAGCATTTGCAGCGAGAATGTAAGACTGAACGACGAATAGGGGAACGCCCCCGAGACGTTCCAGGCATAGACCCCGCCGGCGGCGCCGGCGAAGAGTCCGCTGAGCGCGTAAACGAAGAGCTTGATGCGCGCGGCGTTGATCCCCAGGGTGTTCGCCGCATCTTCGTCGCCCTTGATGGATCGGATCCCGTACCCGATCCGACCGTGGGTGATTGCGTACGTCACGCCGACCTCGATCGCGAGGGTCACCAAGATCGTATAGAACACGGATAGCGGCTCGACGGCGGGGTTCAAGATGATGCCCTTTCCGTCGCCGAGCTCCTCGATGTCGAGGACGATGTACAAGGCGGCGACGGCGATGACGAGCGTGGCGATGGCGAAGTACACACCACGGAACCGCAACGTCACGAGCCCGATCCCGAGGGCGAGCGCGAGGCCGACGGCCGCCCCGAGCGCAACGCCGACCACGGGGTGTAGATTCAAGGCACCCACCCCGAACGCGAGGGCGTACCCTCCGAAGGCCATGAACACGACATGGCCGAAGCTCACGTATCCGACGAGTCCCGTGATCAGATTCAGGGAGTAGGCAAGCGTCGCCCAAATGAGCAGGCCGGTCACCAGGGTCAGGAGGAATCCGGGAATCCAGGGCGCCGAACCACCGAGGATGACCAGGAAGATTCCGATGCCCCAGAGCGTCGGCCCGACCGAAAGAATCGACCGCAAGTTCATCGGAGGATGCCCTCGGGCCGCAGCAAGAGGACGGGGATGAGGATCAGGAAAGCAGCGGCTTCCGCGAGAGAGAGGTTGTTGCCTAGGAAGAGTTGGCCGACGTTGATGATTACGCCCAACGTCAACCCCCCGACGAGGCTGCCCCACATCTTGCCCGGGCCGCCCAGGACGACGATGACGAAACTGATTGGCGCGTACAGGTTCCCCATCGCCGGGAAGATCCCGGTCGGGAGCCAGACCGTCAGGAGGGCGCCCCCGACCATCGTGATGCCAAACCCGACGGCGGTGCCAATCGAGGCCGTGATCGTCGGGTTGATCCCGACGAGCTGGGCGGCCGGGATGTCCTGGCTGTGTGCGCGAATCGCGTTGCCCAGGTAGGTCTTGCTCAAGAAAACGTGCGACAGCGCGATGATGGAAACCGATACGATCGCCACGTAGAGCCCGCCGAGGGGAAGTTGGACGGGCCCGAAAACGACATAGCCAGGGCTCCAGGGAATGCCGACGTTGTCGGGGGTCCAAAGTTTTTGTGCGGTATTAATGAGGACAAGGGAGAGTCCGAACGTCGAGACGAGGGTGACCATCTCGCTCTGGAGATCCATCGACTCCTTGCCACGCAGTTCGCGGTGGAGGAACCCGAAATAGAAGAGCACGCCGACCCCGAGACCGATGGCGGCGTCAAACGGAATGCTCAGGAGAGGATTGAATCCGAACCAGAGGTTGAGGAAGTACGCCCCGTATGCGCCGAGCATGATGAACTCGCCATGCGCGACGTTCACGACCTTCGCGACGCCCCAGATTAGGTTCAGGCCGTGCGCAATGACGGCGAAGACGCAGCCGAGCAGGACCCCGAGGGCGAGGTCCGAGAGGAACAACGCCGCGTCGGCCATGCGCCCCCTGCGTGCCTCCGCCTACGCGCCCGTGTACGGATATTGGCAGGTTCCATCGGCGATGTCGCTCGGCAAGACGACCTTCTTCACCCCGGCTTGCCACTGGACGAGGACCATCGAGTGGGCGATCTGAAGCCCCCGCGAGTCAAGCTGGAACTCTCCGAAGAAGTTCATAACGTGCATGCTCCCCAGTTGCGCGCGGACCGC
>VBLS01000026.1 GCA_005878635.1 Methanobacteriota archaeon
AGAGCGACCCGACCGCCGGCTACTTCGCCGCGTACATGGCCACGGACACGGTCGGGGCCGCGAATGGCGTCGTGACGTACAGCGTCTACCCGGACCGCCTCGAGGAGCGAACGTCGTTCAACGGGACTTATGCGGACGGCTTCACGATTGGAGAGTTCACCCCCGGCCTGTTTGAGCGGGTTCTCCAGGTGCTCCCCATTGCGGCTCCGGTCGTCGTCGGCCTCGTTGGCTTCGGCGTCGGGGGCTTCCTCGTATGGCGCAATCGGCAGGCGACGCCGAGGCCGAGAGTGCACAGAGTACGGGACTTCAGATTGTGAGGGGTCGCGGTCCATCGATTGGTGGAGCGGCAAGGTCGACGGACCGCCGGCCTATCTTGATCCCCGCTCGGTCCGGACGCGTACGGTCTTGAGGTCCGAGATCGATGGCCGTCGCGCATCCCATGCCGTCCCGCGATCACCGAATGTCGGACGCCACTCCGAGGGATCATTCATTTCTCCGGACTTCGGGCGGGCCCCGACCGGGATCCATCTATGCCATCGTCGGCCCCGATGGAGCTGGCAAGACGACGATCGCAATGGATATGGTCAGTCGCCTGCTCCGGCGGGGGATTCGGACGCGGATCTCGTGGATGCGATCCCCCCGGATCGTGACCTTGGCGGTGATCGGCGTCCTCCGTTTGGCGAGGCTCGCGAAGACGGTCCGACTGGGAGGCCACGACGACGTGCACATCGATCTGCGGGGCCACCGGGTCCTGCTCCACCTGTACGCGTGGTCGATCACATTCGATTATTTCCTCGGGTACTTCGGGAAGGTGACCCTCCCGCGGCGCTTGCTGCGGCGGGCGATCATCTGCGATCGCTTCGCCTGGGACACGTTGGTCGACCTCGGACTGGCCTCCGGGTTGGACGAAGGCTTCCTCGACATGCCGCAGGGGCAGATCCTGCTGGGCCTCGCGAAGAAGCACGGGGGCCTGCTCGTGACCGCGTCGCCGGAGGAACTCGTGCGGCGGAAGCCCATCCTGTCGCTCGACCCCCGCCTGCCGAGACGCCTTCGGTTGTATCATGAGTTCGCCCGCCGGTTCGGGTTGGGGACGATCGACAGCGGGAACACGCCGGAATCGGTGAGCTTCGCCCAAGCCGCCGAATATTTCGGACTTTCCGACGATTGACCTACCGTCAGGGAAGGCCGATGCGCTTCCGAGGCCTCGGGCATGCCTGCGTTGGGTTTAATTCCTGCGACCGAATCTCTGAGGGCCTTGAAGCGGAGAGGCGTCGCGGGAGGGAAGAGATTCGATCCGTCCCCTTGGCGCCGCCTTCCTCCTGGCAATCGTGCTCGGACCTTCGGTCGCCGAAGCGCGGAGGCGCGGTAGGGGGTCGTCCAATGCGAATCCCGTCCTGGGCGGTGCCCCTCGCCCGCTGGCTCCGAGACTACCGGCTGCTCTACTTTCGCACGGTCCGAGTGTACGAATGTAACGTCTCAGCGGTCGCGACGCGGAAACCCGCGATCGAGATCGAGGTCTTCGAGGCCAAGGAGGAGGACATCCGCCGACTGGCGGCCTTGGTGAGCAGTGCTCCGGCGGACTGGATCGGGAGACAGGCCCGCGGCAGCACCTGTCTCATCGCCCGGGCCGGCTCGACCTATCATGGCTACCTGTGGATCACGCGGGGGATGCACCGCGTCCGCGAAGTGGACCACATCGTCAATGTGTCGCGGGACCCGTCTGGGGCGTACATCCACAACGTGTTCGTGATGCCCGAATCCCGCCGGCTGGGGATTTTCGGGGCCCTCGTCGAGGCGGCGAAGGGGTGGGCGCAGGCCCGGGGGCTCACCAGGCTGTACACGTCGATCGCTCGGGACAACGACACCTCCGAGCGGGCGCACCGCGCGGTGGGCTTCCGCACGGTCGTGGGCAGCATCACCGTCTTCCGCGTCGGCCGGCGCCAGTGGAAGCACCTCTCCCGGCCCCGGTGGGGGAACGGGTTCGACCTGCTCAGCTGAATGGCCCTCCTCCTTGCCGCGGGAGTCCGCTAAAAGGCTTAGCGACGGACTTTCGTCGCATCGAGTTCGGCCTGAACCTGAGGGTTTATCCAAGACCTTATTGCTGGCCACTGCGACATCCCAGCGCGTGTCGCCGGAACCGAGGGCCGCCGAATGATCGTCACGATCCACCAGCCAAACTACCTGCCCTATCTCGGGTTCTTCCACAAGATGGCCAACGCGGACCTCTTCGTCGTCTACGATACGGCGCTCTATTCGAAGCAGCTCGGCCTCCACAATCGGAATCGGATCAAGACGCCGCAGGGAGCGCAATGGCTGACCGTCCCCGTCCAACATGCGACCCTTCACGCCCTCCGCGACGTGCAGATCGTGCAGGGTCCCTGGGGGACCCGCCATCGCCTGTCCCTCGATGCGAACTACAAGAAGGCGCCTTTCTACGATTCCTATGCCGGGGAGATCCGGAGGGTCCTGGAAAAGCCTTGGACCTCCCTCGCCCTCCTGAACGAGGCGCTGATCGAACTCGTGGCCCGCTGGCTGTCAATTCCCACGAAGATGATCCGCGCTTCGGAGCTGCCTCCCCCGCCGGCCGACGCGGACGCGACCGCGAAGAACATCCATTTGGTCCGGGCCGTGGGCGGGGACGCCTACCTCTCCGGGGTCGGGGGCCATGATTATCTGGACGAATCCCAATTCGCGGACGTCCAACTCCTGTACGACGAGTTCGTCCCCACCCCATACCCGCAGCTCTTCGGCGACTTTATCCCCAATCTGTCCGCCATCGATGCGGTGTTCAACTGTGGGGAGTCCGTCAGGTTGAAGAAAATCGTCGGGGAGGTTTAGAGGTGGAGCCGCCTCGAAGCGACGGCTTCATGCCTTCGCGCGGGAGTGTGCCGGCCGACAGGGTAACCCCATGAACATCCTCGCCGTCGGCGCCCATCCGGATGACGTCGAGCTCGGGTGTTTCGGCACCCTCCTCGAGAAAAAGAAGGCCGGCCACGGTCGCCCTTGCGCCGGGGGCCTACGGATCCTTTCGCTGGGAGGAGATCGAGGCGGTCTGGACGAAGGCCCGGAACGCCTTGCGCGCGGGAGGCGGGAAGGGCGACTACCTCCTCGGCAAGTTCCCGATCGGAAGCCTCTCCCAGGACTGGGCGACGGTCGGGTTCGTGGACGACCTGATCAAGACCTACTCGATCGACACGATCCTGGCCCACCATCACGGAGAGGCCCATCAGGACCACGTCGCCGCGCAGCGCATCGCGACGAGCGCGGCCCGCCGTCACGTGGATCGCCTCTGGCTCTGGGAGTCCGTGATCTACACCCACCGGAACGTGCATCCGTTCAATCCGCAAATGTACGTCCCGGTCAGCCGCGAGTCGTTCGACGGCAAGACGAAGATCCTCGAGGCGTACCTGGCGGCCGGCCTGCTCGAGCCCCTCGAGGTCGAGGCGCAGCGGCACCTGGCCCGGTACCGGGGCGCGGAGATGCACCGGGACTACGCCGAAGCATTCGAGGTCGTGTGGGGGGTCCATGACGGATAGCGGGCGGGTCGATTGGCGGACGCTCTTGACCCCCGGGGTCCTGCAGACCTCCGCCGCCGAGCCCGAAGTGCGACGCGGACGGACGATCGTGCCGCCGACGTCGTGGCGGCCTCGGACGATCTCGACCGCGGGCCATCCGCCGTCGACGGGCGGCCTGGTGCCCGAATCTGCCGTCGTCGAGAAGGACGCCGCGGCGAAGTGCCGAGCCTATCTCGCGGCCGCACAAAAGGAATTTTCATTCGAGGACCGACGGCGCGACCTGGCCCGTTTCACGCGAGACTTCTACCGAAAACGCCTTCAGGTTCGGTCGGGCCGCAGCCTGAGGGAGGTCTTCGATGCGCTCGCCGATCCAGACACGCTCCTGATCGAGATGGCCCACGACGGACAGCTCCCCCACTTGGGCATTGTACGGCTCGTCCTGAAAAGCCACTCGATCGCTCGGCAGGACTCGGACGCCTTGGCCCTGTACCTGGTCGGAAATCACTACACCGCGGCGATGCGGCCGGAGAACCTCCGCTTTGGCGTCCCGCTGAAGGGCGGCTCTCCCGACGACGTGAAGCACCCGCCCCGGATCCGCCTGGGGAAGGCCCAGGCCCACGTCCCGTTCCGCCTGCTCGGTCCCCCTTCCGCCCACAGCCTGTTCGCCCTGCGAGACCAGGTGACCGATTTCGTCGACAACAACTTGTCCCATGAAGCGAAGAGGGGTCACCGGACCCTGCCGGACGCGAGAGAACGGATCTTCGGGCGGCTCGATGAAGTGTTCCGGATGCTGGTCCTCGCGGCGAGTGAGGTCGCCAGCTTCGGGGACTGGTTGATCCGGGCCCAGTACGACCTCTTCCACCGGATGATGGGACAGGAGGCGGATCGCATTGTCTTCCTGCCGATGGCCGACGTCACGAGCTTGCTCCGGCCCGAGCTCACGACGGTCGCGGCGCGCGCGAAAGAAGTGAGCGCGATCAAGGCCGAGGTCGCGAAGGAGCAGCTCAGCGCCGGGATCGAGCCGTATACTCGGAGCGCTCGCGAGCCGCCGCTCTGGGCGTACTGCCTCGCCTGCTACCGGCGGACCCGCGTGCCCTGGCAACCCGGGAACGCCTTGGAGATGGTCTGTCCCTTCTGCGCGACCCACGTCGTCCTCGCGGCGGAGGAGGCGTGGAAGTGGGTCATGCCGGACATCATCGGCTACGAAGCCGCCCTGTTCCGCCTCGGGATCGCGGGATGGGTCGTCGGATCCCATGCGCCCTACCATCCCGTCGTCGAACGGACGTACGCCCGCTTGTTCGGCGCGGAGATGCCGCCGAAATTCTTCCTCACGAGCGTCCCCGTGTTCCGCGGGATCGGCGATCCCCGCGACGGGTACGGCCGAACCCGACTCCTCCGCGCGCTCCTCGAGATGGACCCGCCGGCGGTGGCGAAGGGCCTCGCGGGACCTTGGGCGGAAGACCCGAAGCTCCGGTCCGACCTGCTCGCCTCCTGAGGAGACCTCGTTCGGAAAAAGCCCATTAGCTGCGACGCGCTCCAGCGATCGATGACCGATTCCTCCGACTTCGAACGGCCGCGGACCTGGTCGGAGTTGGTCCGCTTCCTCAAGAAGGCGGCGGAGGCGTTCATCGGCCGATCGCACCAGTGGGTCGCGGGCGAGACGATGGACGACGCGCTTCGAGTCGCGAAGGAATCGAACGGTCGTGGCATGGAGGCGATCATCAACCATCTCGGCGAACGATTCCTCGACCGCGACCGCGTCGAGGCGACGACCCGCGAATACCGGCGGCTCCTCGACGCGATGCAGGCCCACGGCATCCGAGGTGCGATTAGCGTGAAGCCGACGCAGTTCGGCCTGTTGATCGACAAGGGATACACGCTTTCCCAACTGCTCCCGGTCCTCGAGGCGGCGAAGGCCCAGGACCGCGTCTTCTGGTTGGACATGGAGCGGGTGGGGACGACGGACGACACGATTTGGCTCTGTGAGCGCCTCCTGGAGACGCACGACAAGGTGGGGATCTGCCTCCAGGCGAACCTGAAACGGACCCCCGGGGACGTCGAGCGGCTGACTCGAGCCGGGGCCCGGATCCGCCTCGTCAAGGGGGCCTACACCGAACCGCCCGAGGTCGCGTATGCAACGCGAGAGGAGATTGACCGGGCGTACCTGTCGAACCTCGACCTGTTGTTCCGCCGAGGCCGGGACTTCGCGGTCGCGAGTCACGACACCCGCATGATCGACCGGGCCCTGGACCTCGCGCGGGATCACCCGCCTCCCTTCGACTTTGAGATGTTGCGAGGCGTCCGCGACCCGCTCCATGGGGAGCTGGTCGGGAAGGGGCAGCGGGTGGCGGAGTACATCTCGTATGGCCCGAAATGGCTGCCCTACTTCGGCCGCCGGCTGCGGGATCGTCCTCGGCATATGCTGACGATGGCTCGGGCCTTCGTCACCCGATGAGCATGTCCCGAGAGGATCGATCCGGTTCCCCACCGGAAAATTCAGGTACCTCCATCGAGTCCGTGCTGCCCTTGCTCGACGGGAGGAAACGCCTCGGCGATCGGCGATGCCGCGCGCGTGAAAATCAGGATCGCGTCGAAACGTTCGGAGGGGATCGGACATCCGGGTTGTGCTAGCCATCGCGCACCTGGGCAAGGGCGGGGGCGTCGCCCTGCAGGCGTTCCAGTTGTTCCAGGACCTTCGCCGGACGATCGACGTTGAACTGGTGTGCCTCGACGCTCCGGGTCCCCATCGCCATCTCACGCAGGAGCCGGGCGTCGTCGTGGCCGGGCCCCTCGTCTTCCCGAAAGGCATCCGGACGTTGAGCCAGGCGCTCCGATCGACGCGGCGCCGCGGGGACGTGTTCCACGCTCTAGACCCGTACTACGCGTTTCCCGCGACCTATCTCGCGCGGGTCTTTCCGAGGATCGTGAGCCTCGGGACGGATCCCGGACTCGAAATCGCGATGCGGTACGGCCCCATGGCCGGGGGCCTGACGCGGGCGGGGATGGTCCCGTTCCTATCCCAGAGCGTGGTCGTGACGAACTCGAAGGCCTTGGCCGATCGGTTCCGGGCCTACCGTCCGCGGGTGATTTGGAATGGACTCGACCTTCGAAAGTTCGAACGACTCCCGACGAAAGAAGAGGCGCGACGACTCCGCGGTCTCCCGATGGATCGGACGCTCCTCACCTACGTCGGGAAAGTGATTCCCGAAAAACGTCTCGAATGGATCCTCGAGGTCCTGCGGCTCCTCCCCCGCACGGAGGCCGTCATCGTCGGCGGATACACGGAGGAGCATTACGGGGACCGGTATTATCGCGAACTCCTCGCGACCTTCGCGGACGTCGCCGCCCGAGCCCGCTTCATCGGCGAGGTGCCTTGGGACCACGTGCCATCGTATCTGGCCGCGTCGGACGTCTTCGTCTACCCGTCCCCCTGGGAAGGCTCTCCCAACGCGGTCATCGAGGCGATGGCCGCCGGCCTTCCGTCGGTGGTCTCCGACATCGACGCCCACCGAGAGATCATCGAGCACGGACGGACCGGGTTCCTCGCGGAGAGCCCCGCGTCGATGGCCCGACAGATCGACGCGTTGGCGGGCGACCCGAGGCTGCAGCGGGAGATCGGCTCTCGAGCGCGGGCCTTCGTCTTCGAACGGTTCTCCGCCGCGGCCGCCGCCCAGGCCCATCTCGAGTTGTATCGTTCCCTCGCTTCGGAATGAGAGGCGACGGTCGGGAGTTCGGGGAACCCTCAAATAGCGGCGAACGGCTGACGTTTCAGCGAGACGGAGGAACGGCTCCCTCGCGCCCGCGGACCTCCTCATTACGATTGGGTCTGTGCGGCCGGGATTCGTCGAGGATCTCGCGATTCGAAAAACTCAGGAGAACGAGGGCCACGAAGATCGCAGTAGCAGCTCCAGAATACGGTCGCATCTGGGGCGGGATCGGGACGTACGTCAGCCAGCTGCTCCACGGCCTCGGGCCCCATCATGAGGTGACGATCCTCGGAGGGAAAGAGGCGCGATCGTCGATCCCGAACGTCACGACGGTCCCGATGACCAACGGCGGAAGCGTGATGACGAACTACCTGAAATTCCAACTCGCCCTCCGACGTCGGCTCCCGGACTTGATCCGCGAGTACCGGCCGGATCTTTTCATCGTGCACCACGCGCAGATGCCGGATCTTCTGACCTCGGGCGTCGATTGCCCGATCGTCGTGACGACGCACACCACGATCCTGGGCCAATCCCGCGGCATCCAGCAGGCTCGGCGTCGGGGCAGCCCGCTGGACGAATCGGAGAAGACGACGCTGACCGTCCTCCCGGCGTTGCTCCCCGCGGAAGTCTACTATTGGAAGCGCGTCCGCCACGCCTTGTTCGTATCGAACGCCGTCCGGAACGAAGTGATGGGCGCCTACGAGCCGCGGCTGCGGACCGCCGCGACCGTCCTGAACGGACTCTCGCTCGACGACGCCCCGCCGGTCGGCGACGAACCATCGGACGCCGCACCGATCCTGTTCACGGGAAGGCTCCTCGGGTGGAAGGGGCTCTCCGTGCTGTTCCGCGCCCTGACCGAGCTCTCCGGCGGAGAGCGGTTGGACGTGACGGGCAGCGGCGCGGTCGAGACCTGGAAGCGGCACGCGCAATCGCTCGGCCTGGGACCGGACCGCGTCCGGCTCCTCGGGGTAATCCCTCGGACGGAGTTGCTCGCCCGCCTCCGGGTCGCGTCCGTCGTCGTCGTCCCGAGCTTCATGGAAAGTTGCCCCTACTCCCTGATCGAAGCGATGGCGCTCGGCAAGCCGATCGTCGCGAGCAACGTGCCCGGCGTCACGGACATGGTCTCGGACGGCGAGTCGGCGCTGCTGGTCCCTCCCGGAGATCCCCACGCGCTCGCTGGCGCACTGCAGCGGATTCTCTCCGACGAATCGCTCGCCCGCCGACTCGGGGCGGCCGCCGGGCAACAGGCCCGAGACCGATTTTCCCTCGATCGGATGTCCAAGGAGACGCTGCGATACTTCGAGCAAGTGCTCGCGGCATCGTAGCGGCTGGTGCGTCTGCCCTATTCGTTCGATTCGGTTGCGTGCCGGGCCAAAACGATCACTGGGCGTCCGGGGCGTCGGAGGGCCCCACGGATTTTCGCGGGTGCGCACGGCCCCTTAATCCGTTCGCCAAGCTGGACCATAACTCGAGGTACTCGACCAACGAGCGGTCGACCGAATATCGGTCCACGGCGACCTTTCGCGCCCCTTCCCGCAGCCGCTGGAGTTGGCCTTCGTTGGAGGACAATTCGATCAGCCGCTCGCTCGCGGCTTCCGGCGAACCGACCCGCAATCCGCTGACTCCCTCGACGACCGCCTCCTCGGATCCGGGGATGTCGGTTGTCAGGATCGGGATGCCCATCGCCAGGGACTCGAGCCACGCGAGGGGCGGCGCCGCGGTGGACCGGGCGTCCTGGATTGGGGACAGGAAGACGTCGGCGGCCAAGCGGGCGGCATGGAAGGCCTCCGCGGATCCGAACACCCGAAGGCCCGGTCGCTCGGAGGCCTGGAAGGACTCCTTGAAGTGTTCCGGTTTGAAGCAGAAGAGGAAGGCGAACTTCGAGGGGTCTCGATCGAGGACCAAGTTCGCAGTCTTCTCGGCCGCGTGGAAATCGTCCTCCGTCGTCTGTTGGATGAAGCCCGTCCAGAAGCTGACGAGGGTATCCTGCGAAAGTCCGAGTTCCTTCCTCGCCGTTTCTCGCGCGGCCGCGGTCGGCGGGGAGAAGCGTTCCGTGTCGATCCCCCATCGGATCATCCGGACGCGATCGGGCCGGTATCGAAGCTCCATCAGGCGCCGCTGGTAGGCATCCGAGAACGGGACGATCGTGTCGAAAGGGGCGAAGCTCGCTTCGAGGAACAGATCGTACAGGGGTCGGTTCGGCTGGTACGTGGGCGCGGAGATCGTCATGGGGATTCGTGGGAACGCCGGCCGGAGCGCCAGCATCGCGGGCCCGTAGTTCTCGACGAAGTGGATCACGTCGGGACGGAACTCCGAACGCACCCGCCGCACCGCGCGGACGAGCCGCGGGAGGCTGATCGTCTTACTCAGATAGTTGTTCGTGCCCGCGAGGTGATTGTGGCTCAGGTTCATGCGTTGGTCCGGTCGGAAGTGGATCGGGATCGGAGGGACTCGAACGATCGGCAATCCATCGTCCGGGACGTCCTCGACCATCGCGGAGACGATTCGAAGCTCATGGCCGAGGCGCTTGAGGCCGCGGAAGATGTCCAGCCAGAAGTTCTTGTCCCCCGCGTGACGGAACGGCAAGATTCGTGAACCTACTATGAGGATCCGCAGGGACCATCACCGCCGAGGGAGACAATAGATCCATGGCATATTTGAAATTCTCCTCCCGTCGCTAGTCAATCCCGACCCCGTCATGACAGCCACGCGATAGTTGATGGCCCCCGACTCAATCTCTTGACGACCTCGGCAGGCACGCACGGCCGCGCACGAAGAGGACCATGGAGACCTTGCGCATCGTCATCATCACGGAGACCCTCCCGCCGGCCCAGTTGAACCTGCAACCGTGGCGATACCTGGGTCGGCTCGCCCGGGCTCTCCAACAGGAGGGCCACGAGGCGTTCGCCGTGACGACGGAAGAAGGCCTCCCTTCTTGGAACGGCGTGCCGGTCGTTCGCCATCCGGAGCGAAGCGATTTCCGAACGGCCCGCGGGCTCCGCAGACTCCTACAGGACCACAACGCCGACGGCGGCGTGGTGCGGATGACGGCTAGCCTGTTCTTTTCCATGCGCCAATCGACACCTCCGGCGGCCTCTCGAGGTCGTCTCATCGGCGTCTTCCTGCGCCCGCTCCATGGGGGGCCCGACCTCGCGCGCCGCTTCCTCGACCCCGACCTCGCCTCCGAGACCCTATTGGACATGCATCACGCAGCCCTCTACGCGTCGCGGAAACTCGGGACCTGGCGAGAGGCGTCCGGCTACGTGGACGAGTTCGTGTTCCTCTGGGAGAGCGACCGACTGTCCGCCGTCTGGGCGGGCCTCGCGGCCGGCTCGTCCCATGTCGTCCGCCATCCGTTCGATCCTTCCTTCCGGGATCGGACGCCGGCTCCGCTCGGAGAGCGCCTGTCGCTCGACCTCCCGCCGGGGGCCCAGCGGGTGGTCTTCACAGGGCCTCCCGAACCGACGCGCGGCGTGGGCGATGTGGTCCGTCTCGCTCACCTCCTGCCTCCGGACCGACCGACCCAGGTCCTCCTCCTTCTTCGGGACGGGACGGTCCCGAGCCTCACGGCGACCAGCCACCGCGCCGGGGTACACGAAGTCCTCCAGATTCGCGGGCTCGTGACGGAAGATGAGCTGCGGGCCGTCTACCAACGGTCGCACGCCGCCGTGTTCCCGTATCGATTCGTGCGCACGGGACTTCCTCTCGTCCTCCTCGAAGCGGTGGCCGCCGGGTTGCCGGTCGTGACCACGCGGGTTCATCCGATCCGCGAGTTGGAAGGACGGACGGGCCTCGTGTTCGCGAGGCCGCGAAATCCCGCAGACCTCGCCGGGGCCGTCCGAACGGCGCTCGAGGACGGCCGACGACAAGAACTCGCACGGAAGAACGAGGCCTGGATGCGGGAGACTCCCGATTGGCCCTCGATCGCGAAGACGTACGTCTCGTTCGTGAAACGCTGAGACGGGGCGAGGGTTTTTGAGTGGCTCCCGGTTTCAATGCCCGGCCGTCCGCGATGTTGCCCGCCGAAAAGCCTCGCACGAGTGGGGCGACCTTCCCCTACATCGGCCTGGCGGTCGCGGTCCTGGCGCTGTACGCAATCCTCGCCGTGGTCTCGCCTCCGAGCGCGATCCGGTCCCTCGTCGCGATCGCCGCCTTCTTCGCGATGGGATACTGCGCCCTCGCCCTGATTGCCGGGAACCGCCTCCCCATGTCGCCCGCGGAAATCCTGGCCTTCACGATCGGGCTGACGATCATCCTCACGTCCATTTCGGCCCTTGCGGTCTCGATCGCCCACATCCCGATCACCGAGTTCGCGGTCGTGACGATCGGGCTGCCCATCGCCGTCATCGCCTTCCTCGTGCGGCGGCCCGGCGGTCGGCCCTGGGCCTCGGCCGTCGCCTACGCCAAGGGGCTCTTCGACTTCTCGGACTATTCGACGGGCGAGAAGGGCGTCGTCGCCGCACTCTTCATCGCGATCGTCGGCGCCACAGCCTTCCTGCTGTCCACCGCCTCCCTCCAATTCCCCGTCGAGCACCAGATCGCCTTCGGGATCACCGGTCCCGATGGCACGGCGAACTCGCTCCCGCCCCCGCGGTCGTTCGCGAGCCGCGAGCCGAAGAACCTCACCCTCACCGCCCTAGGGAACGCGACCTCCGCGACCTTCACGCTGCGGATCCGTCTCGTCCCGATGAACGCGAAGGGCAACGAGACGTACGTTCGGATTCCGGCCAGCTCGGTGTTGCACTTCGACGCGACGGTCCTGGGCAACGGCTCGTTGGCCTACGGCGAATACACGGAGTCGATCTTCCTCCCCACGGAAGGTACCTGGACGAAGACCTTTTCAATCCTCGTGGACGCGACGAGCGGGACCTTCTTCCTGACGTTTAGCCTGTTAGCCGCAAGCAACTCGAAACTGGTCCGCGAGGTCTCCCTGCCGGTCGATATCACGTGAGGCCGGATCACGGAGGCGGGAGGGCCATCACCCGGTAGATGGTGAAGGTCCCGTCTTCGAAGACGACCGCGAGATGTCGATCCTTGACGAACTTGTTGACCTGCGTGACGTTGAGCGGGCCCGGCAGCGCGGGCTGGAGGTAGAAGTTCGGCCGCGACTTCAACATCAACGTGTTGACGGCGATGTAATCGCCCACGGCGAGCCTCGACCACACGGACTCGTTCATCGTCGAGGCCGTGAAGACCGCAGAGCCGCCGTAGTCGATCTCCATGTCCGCGAAGCCCGCGAACGCATCGATCGCCAGCTGGTCGCCCCAGACGCGGTGGTGTCCGTACGCCTGGAGGGCCCAGTCCGCGGCGCGGAGGTCGTCCTGGCTGAAGAAGAGCGGAGAGTCGGTCGTACGCTGGGACGGCTCCTCGAAGTACGGTCGGACCGCGGACCCGGCAAGGTTGCCTCCCATGAACACCGCCGCGGCCAGGAGGCAGACCGCCAGGCGGGGAAGCCAATCGCGGTTCCGGCTCACCCTCCTCACGAGGCGGGACCACCGGCCCGTGGAGGCCCCCGCCATCCGGATGAGCGTGGCGGCGGCGAACGGCCCCATGATCAGGTTCGTGTACTCGCCGATCCGGAGGGTGACGAAGCTGAAGCCCGTGGAGACCAACGGGAGCGTGACGATGACGATGATCGCCGCGACGACGCCGTTGGCCACCGCGAACGAGTGCTCCCGGGAATTGCGGAAGCGGTACAGGCTGACGAGGCCGAGCAGCAAGACGATGAGCACGGAGGCGGCCAGCCAGGCGATCTCCTCGGGCGCGAACGTCCGCCCAAGGTTGGCACTCGGGCCCGAGGGCGGGAAGTTCTCCGGTGTGGTGAAGCGGCCGATGACCGTGGTCAGGTTCTGCTCATGCCCTTGGAAGATCGCGTAGGTGAAGAACGTGATGTACAGGGACAAGATCGCGATGAAATAGATGAAGAGGGTCCCGAAGCGGAACGTCGCGACGATCGGCCGGAACCTCGGACGGGACATGAGGACCACGAGCGCGCCGAGCCAGCCCGCGAAGATGTACGAGGACAGGTGGTGCGTCATCACGATCCCGCCGGCGACGCACACGAACAGGAGCTGGGCCCGGCGCTGGGAGCTCCGGTCCGAGCTCCGCGTCAACATGACGAGGGACAGGAGCGAGAGGCCGACGAAGATAATGCCGATTCCCTGCTGCACCGGGACGTTGAAGAGGATCGAGGCGGTCCCCAGGTAGAAGAAGACGCCGAGCGCCGCGATGCGCGTGCTGAACAGGCGCCGGCCGATTGCGAAGACAGTCGTCGGGACGGCCATGAGCCGGAGGAGGGCCTCGATCCACGCGTAGACCGCCGCGCCGGGCAAGCCCGCGGTCAGGATTACGTAGCCCATGAAGACGTTGCCGAGCGGATAGAACGAATACGTCCGCGCGAAGCCATTGCCCGCCCCAGGAGCCCAGAAGCCACTATTCACGACGTCGGCGGTGAAGGAGTAGTTGAAGATCGGGTCCGTCGAGAAGATGATGCCGTGCGGCGCGGCGAGGGGATAGATGACGAAGAGGATGACGATCGGCGGGATGAGGAACGGGAGCTTCGGGGTCCGGACGAGGGCCACGAAGAACGGCGCGCACATCATCGCCATGTAGGCTAGGTAGAGGAGTCGCGGGACCCGGATGATTCCGGACTTGAACTCGAGGAAGACCGAGGTCAGTCCGATGATCCCGGTCAGGGAGATCGCGAGGGTCACAATGTCGAGGAACGCGGGCCCGCGGACACGCTCGGGCAACGACGGAACTCATCGCGGAGTCCTTGATTAAGGCTTCGTCCCGAGGCGAACTTTGCCATCGTGCGCGCCGCGGGCGGGCCCCGGCGCAACGAGACGATACAGGGACCCTTCGCGCCGTACCCGTCCCGCCTTCTCGAGGCGCACGAGATGGTAGGACACGAGCTGGCGGCTGATCCCGAGGACCTTCGAGATCGTGGCGGGCTGCGCCCGCTCGAGGCGCCGTAAGGCTCCGACGATCCGGAGGCGGACGTCGCGGAACTCCCAGTGCTGGGCGTACAGGCGGTTCACGTCGGCCGCGCCTGCCTTGACGTAGTATCGAGCGCGTCCGTTCGTATCCTCCCTATAGACGAGCCCGTCTCGAAGGAGGGCGGCGAGGTGATACCGCGCCGTTCCGACCGCGATGTCCAGCGACCGCGCGACCGACCGGAAGTGGTCTCCCGGGAGTCGGACGAGGTGATCGTAGATTCGTCGACGGACCGGATGCTTGAGGCCCGCCATGATCGCGGCGCCGATCAGGAAGGAGGTCGCTTGGATCGAGATGGCCCCGCTCATCCGGGAGAAAGAGCGGAGGACGTAGTCGATCGCCTCCACCGTCCCGAGGAACCCGTAGGCGCTCGGGCTCGTGTCCTGGATGACGAAAACCCCCAACCCGTGTACTCATCGAGGAGGACGTACTTTAACTCTAGGATTTCCCGTCGTACCCTCGAGGCGAGGCTGCGTCTCGCTCGCGATTTTCGAGAGCTGCGCGACGAGTTGGCGCACCGTCTTTCGCACGGCGCTTCGCGCCACGGATTTTTTCGCGATGACCACGAGGAACGCCTTCGATCCGATCTTCGTGGCGACCATCTGGTAATCGCCGCCCTCGACCGCCACGGATTCCGACGCAGATCCTCCGAGGGTCTCGGTGATCGTGTCGATCGAGGCCAACATCGTAGCCGCCATGACGCTCACGACATCGAGTCGGATGCCTTCCCGCGTCCAGGAGGCGAGGACCAATCCGGTCCGCCGGAGGAACAGGGCCGCGTCGATCCCCCGCTCCGGATCGATCGCGGAAAGGAAAGACAGGGCGGCCTGCTCTAGATTCGTTGACGACTCCCGCCCCATCCGAACCGCCTCCACACCCACAGGAGGATGTAAGCATTCTCTTGCCCCCTCAAAAAGGTAGGCCCCGACATCCGAAGTCGGCGTCGAGGGCGGGCGTGTCCGACAAAAACGGACCGCGCTTTCGTGTTGAACGACCGGCATGGACATTTTCGTCCGTGAGAACGAGTCCGACGGGACCTCCATCGTCTCCCGGTCCCGTTCGTATCAATTTTGATGCCGTCGGCAAAACGTGTGCCAAAAACAAAATGACCGACGGACGAAGTGTTCACCGTTCGAGACAAAGGGCCGTGTTCAACCGAGTTCGTTACGACGTCGGGACAACTGCGACGAGGGGTTCCTGCGATGGGGGAGTGGTGGGACGTTCCGCGTCAAGACCGTCGGACG
>VBLS01000076.1 GCA_005878635.1 Methanobacteriota archaeon
CTACTTTATTGCCAAACGGATGGGGTCGCGCCTCCATGGACCGGCGGTTGTGGTACCTCATCGCGGGAACCCGCGGCGGGATCAACCGCGCCCGGATCCTGTGGAGCCTCCACGAGCGGCCGTACAACGCGAACGACCTGGCGACGCGACTCGCGTTGGACTACAAGACCGTTCGCCATCACCTCGACGTCCTACACGAGAACGACTTCGTGATGACCGTCGGGGACGCGGGCTACGGCACCCAGTACTCGTTGTCCCCGCGGCTCCAGGTCCATTTCGAGGATTTCCTGGAGATTTGGCGGCGGATCGGACCCCATTCGGGGGAGACGTCGCGGTAGCTTGATGTCCCCTGTTTTCGTAGAACCGGGGAAAAGTAGATATGGCCTCCCCGAACGTTTCGCATCGTTAGCATGGCCCTCGGGACCCTCTGGATGATCGACCTCGGGCTCGCGGCGGCGAGCATCGTCGTCTTGGCCCTGCTCCTGGTTATCTACCGCTCGAATTTCCGATCCCTTCGATCGCCGCTTTCGTTCGGACTGATCGTCTTCGCGGCGCTGTTCCTCCTGGAGAACCTCGCCGCGATGTACTTCTATCTCTCCTGGAACGACAGCCTCAGTACGAGCGGATATGCCGGCTCGGTCGCCATGCCGATGCTCATCCTGAATGCCGTGGAGCTCGTCGGGTTTTCGACGCTCCTGCTCGTCTCCTGGCGCTGACCGGGCGACGGTGCGGTCAAATACGCCCGCTCCTTTTCGGTCCCCGAAGACCGTGCCGCTGAACTACCGACCGATGGGGAAGACCGAACTCGAGGTCTCCGAAGTTGGATTCCCGCTCTGGCCGGTCGCCTCGGGCGCCTGGGGATCGTTCTCGGACGAGCAGGCGATGGACCTGCTCAGGAAGGCCTACGACGCCGGCATCAACTACTTCGACGTCGCCCCGACCGACGGAAACGGCCGAGGGGAGAGCCTCCTCGGGAAGACGTTCCAAGATCGACGCGAACTCGTCATCATTTCGAGCAAGGTGGGCCGCGCGGAGGGCCGGCCGGACTTCTCGCCGGGCGCGATCAAGGCCTCGCTCGACAAGACGCTCGATCGACTCGCCTCGTCCTATGTGGACGTCCTGCAGCTCCACTACCCGGATGCCGCGACCGTCGGGAATGCCGCCGTGTGGCAAGCCCTTGAGGACGTGAAGGCCCAGGGAAAAATTCGGTACTACGGCATCGCCCTCGGCCCGGGCCCGGGAGGCCTCGAGGAAGGCCGCGCCGCGATGCGGAAGCACGACCTCGGCTGCATCCAGACCTACTACAATCTCCTGGAAGAGGAGCCGGGTCGGAAGTTTTTCCCGGTCGCGTTGGAGATCAACCAGGGCATGGTGATCCGGGCGCCTCATGCCGGCGGAGTGCTTGAGTCCAACCCGGACGCGGTCCGCTTCCCCGCAGACGGGGACTTGCAGGTGAAGGACTCGACGTGGACCGAACGGGCGCGGAAGCAAGCGGCGAATCTCCGGTGGGTGTACGAAGGAAAGGGCATGACCCTGTCCCAGGCCGCCCTGAAGTTCATCTTGTCCGAGGAGACCGTCGCCTCGGCGCTGCCGAACATCCATCGGGAGGAGCAGCTCGCGGAATACACCGCGGTCTCCGATTTCGAATCCTTCTCGCAAGTCGAGCTCGGCGAGATCGCGGAGCAGTTCCGGCGGGGCTTCGGAGTCTGACCGGCGGATGATCCTCGGATATGTCGACGTGCAGGACCGGATCTACGACCTGAACTTCGCGACCTTGCGCCTTCGGGTGCGCATCGAGCCGGGACCGTCGGCGTCCGAGAGCCGCGTCGCGTTCTCCCAAGTCGCGGGGGAGGGCGCCAGGGCGTACCGCGTGATCGGGGAGGCGGACGTGACGGCGGAGGCGGCGATGGATCACGACGGCCACCGCATCCCCCTCCTGCGCGCGGTCGAAGGGCACCTGTACCGGCACGAGGCAGGATTGCTTTTCTTCGCGAACCCAGGGAAGCGCGACCCCGAGGATCCCGGATTCTTCCTCGTGAAGTTGCGCGCAATGCCCAGCGCGGTGCGATTCTTCTTCGAGGATCAAGAGGGCCGGGAGCTGATTTCGATTCCGAACGACGAAATCCTCCGACGGGAGAAGGAGGGCGACGGCATCACCGTCTACGTGAGCGCCGAGAGCGTCGCCTTGCCGAAGGAGAAAATCGCGTACGCAATCCGCTTCGCGCCCGAGGCCCGGGTCGGGCCCGTCCTCGCCAGTGAGGCGTCTCCTCCGCGTCGGTGACGAAATCCTTATACCGCGAGGCAGGTTCGCCCGTCGAGGTCCCGCATGTCCTACGATGTCGGAGGATTGGGTCTGGCCGGCGAGAAGAAACCCGGCCGGCGACGCATGTACATGTTCGTCGGGGTCGCCGTCGTCGTGATCGTGATCATCGCCGTCGTCGTCAAGTTCGTCGTATACCCCTAGTCGCGCAGGCGCGTCCCCGCTCGCGAGCCGGCGGTATCGGCTATCACCTTCGATACGGGATGCGGAAGCCTGATACCCCCACCTTCGCACACTCATCTGCAATGCAGGTCCGTCTCGACCCCGCCTCGAAGCGAATCCTCGTCGCCTTCCTGGCGAGCCCGAAAACCCCCATCGAAGTCAGTCGGATCTACGGCATTCCCGTCGCGACCGTGCGGGAACGGATTCGGCGGCTGCAGGAACTCGGATTGGTCCACATGGTCCTGACGTTCGTCGATTCCACGGGACAGATGCGACAGTACTACGAGGCGGCGTTGCCGATCGACAGCTCGGACGAGGAACTCGTCGTCGAATTGTGACGAATCCTCCCGGGACGGACCGGGTTCCTGCCGCAAACGCGACGAAGAAAGCAATACTTATATAGTGCCGGCCGTATGCTTCGGTTGTCATTTTTGACACCCTTTTGAACGGGAGTGTACCAATGGCAACGGTTTCGAGAGAAGTCGACACCGGGACCACGACGCTCACCACGACGCTCGGCCTCGTTTGCAAGGACGGAGTGGTCTTGGCCGCGGACCGCCGCGCGACCGCGGGGACCTTGATCGCCCACAAACGCACGAAGAAAGTCTACCGGCTCGACGAGAACCTGGGCCTCACGACCGCGGGGTTGGTCGGGGACTTGCAGGTCCTCGCTCGCTACATCACCGCCGAGGTCGAGTTGTACAAGCTCAAGCGGGGGATCACGATGCCCGTCGAGGCCTGTGCGACCCTCACCGCGAACATCCTGAGCGGCAGCCGCTTCTACCCGTACTGGGTCCAGCTCGTGATCGGGGGCTGGGACCGGACGGGAGGGCACGTCTTCTCCCTCGACGCCGCCGGCGGGTCTCTCCCCGACAAATTCGTGTCCAGCGGCTCGGGCAGCCCCTACGTGTACGGGGTCCTCGAGGACCACTGGAAGGATGACATGACGCTCGACGAGGGCGCGAACCTCGCGGTCCGTGCGGTGACCGCCGCGATGAAGCGCGACGCGGTCTCCGGCGAAGGGATCGATGTCGCCCTCATCTCGAAAGACGGCTTCAAGATGTTCGACGACAAGGAAGTCGAGAAGCGCAAAACGAGTATGAAACTGGCCTGAGTCCGTCGCGACTTCGGGCCAAAGTGATGTCCGATGACCATCGAGGACATTCTGAACGACGCGCGAAGCGTCGTGAAGAAAGTGGTACCTGACCACGTGGAAATCACGCAGGTCGACTTCGAAGGCCCCACGATCGTGATCTACACGAAGAACATGGAGGTCTTCGCAGAGTCGAATGACCTCGTGCGACAGATCGCCCAGCAGCTGCGGCGCCGCATCGTCGTCCGACCGGACCCGTCGCTGCTCGCCCCCCCGGACGAGGCGGAGAAGGTGATCCGCGAGGTGATCCCCGCGGAGGCACAGATCACCGGAATCTACTTCGAGACGGAGACGGGCGAGGTCACGATCGAAGCGCTGTCCCCCGGCATGGTGATTGGCCGTCACGGATCCGTCCTGAACGAAATCAAGAAGAAGATCGGATGGGCGCCGAAGGTCGTTCGAACGCCGCCGATTCCTTCGAAGACCGTCGAAGAGATCCGCCAGTACCTGCGCACGATCAATGACGAACGCCAGACGTTCCTGAAACAGGTAGGCCGCCGACTCGCACGGGAAGTCCCGCAGGGCGAGAACTACGTGCGGATCACGGCGCTCGGGGGATTCCGCCAGGTCGGCCGTTCCGCGGCCCTCCTGAGCACGCGGGAGTCGAAGGTCCTCATCGACTGCGGCGTCCTCATCTCGGAAGACAACGGATCGCCGTACCTGAACGCCCCCGAGGTCCTGCCCCTCAGTTCGCTCGACGCGGTCGTCATCACGCACGCCCACCTGGACCATTCCGGTCTCGTGCCTGCGCTCTACAAGTACGGGTACGAGGGACCGATCTACACGACGCCTCCGACCCGGGACCTGATGTCGCTCCTACAGCTCGATTTCATCAAGGTGGCGATGGGCGAAGCCCGCAAGTCCGCGTACGATTCCAGCAACATCCGGAAAGCGGTCGCGAATACGATCCCACTGAAATACGGGGAGACCACCGACATCGCCCCGGATGTGCGCCTCACGTTCCAGAACGCGGGGCACATCCTCGGTTCGGCGGTCGCCCATTTCCACATCGGCGACGGCCTGTACAACGTCGCCATGTCCGGCGACATCAAATTCGAGAAGACGTGGCTCTTCAATCCGGCAGTGAACAAGTTCCCGCGCCTGGAGACGCTCGTCCTCGAGTCGACCTACGGCGGTTATCATGACGTGCAGCCGTCCCGCCACGAAGCCGCGCAACAGCTCAAGGAGGTCGCCAAGCGAGTTCTGACCCGAGGAGGAAAGGTTCTGATCCCCGTGTTCGCGGTCGGCCGCTCCCAGGAGGTGATGCTCGTCCTAGAAGACGCGATCCGGAACCACCAGATCCCAGAAGTCCCGATCTACCTGGACGGCATGATTTGGGAGGCCACCGCGATTCATACCGCGTACCCGGAGTATCTGAACAGCCAGCTCCGGACGCAGATCTTCCAGACGGGGGAGAACCCCTTCCTCAGCTCGACGTTCAAAAGGGTCGAGACCGCGGACATGCGTGCGAACATCGTCGACGATGTTGAACCGTGCATCGTCCTCGCGACCTCGGGCATGATGTCCGGGGGGCCCGTCCTGGAGTACTTCAAAGGCTGGGCGGACAACCCGCTCCACGCCCTCCTGTTCGTCGGGTTCCAGTCAGAGGGCTCCCTCGGGCGGCGGATTCAGCGGGAGGCCCGCGAGGTCACCCTCACGGATCGGGGGCAGCCCCTCACGTTGCCGATCAAGCTGGACCTGGAGACGATCGACGGATTCTCCGGCCATTCGGACCGCCTGCAGCTGCTGAACTACGTCGGGACGATGGAGCCGCGGCCGGAGCGCGTCATCGTGAACCACGGGGAGGAGTACAAATGCTCCGACCTGGCGTCCGGCCTCTACAAGAAGTTCGGCCTCGAGACGCGGGCGCCGATGAACCTCGAGACGATCCGCCTCAAGTGATGCCCCGATCTCCGGTTGACCGGCCTGCGGGCTCAGTCTTTCATGAAGTCCATCCAGGCCTGCAGGGCGTCCCGGGCGGCATCGAGGTCGACGAGTCGCTCCTCGCTGTCGTCCGTGATGAGGAATCGCTCGAGGATGATCCGGTCGCCTTCCTGCCGGAACTGGAGGCGCAGGCAGGGCACCTCGAACGGGTCTTCGTGCTCGAGGGACCACGGCTCGAATGCGATCGCGAGGCGCTCCCCGTCCGCTTCCACGTTGTATCCGAGCGTCTTCCCGAGGCCGGATAGGAACGTCGACGCCGGGGCGGAGATTTCGCTGCCGGACATGCATCCGACGAGTGCCGGGTCGGGCTTGAAGGCTCGGAACCGCAACCCGTCGGTTGTGCGCGGGACAAACCTTTTGTGCGCTCTCGCGTTCGGCGCCCGTGCGCTCGCCTCTCTATGAGAAGGTGAAGGATCTCTTGGACGCGGACGCATTCGAGCGGGAGGTCGACGCCGTCATCCAGGAGTGGGGCGCCCTCCTCGACCGGGACGCGGCCGCGATGATCGTCGTCGAGCGTCATGGCCGGAGCGTCGCCTCGTTCCAGCGGATCGCGGACCTCGAGGAAGGGATGGAGGCGAACCTCCGGGCCACGGTCACCGCCATCACGCCGATCCGGACCTTCACCCGCCAGGACGGGACCTCCGGACGGGTCGTCAACCTCGAGTTGAGGGACGAGAGCGGCTTCTGTCGCTTCGTCCTCTGGGACGAGGACGTCGGCATGGTGGAGCGAGGCAAGCTGGCGGTCGGCGCGACGGTCCGGGCCCTCGACTGCTACGTGAAACGGACGAACTTCGGGCTCGATGTCGGGCGGGGCAGGTTTGGGGCGCTCGTCGTGGAGGGCGCGTAGGTGGCGGTGCCGGGACTCGAGTGGGCCTATGCGAACCACGCGCGCGCCGCGGTCCTCTTCCTTGGCATCTCGAGCGGCTTGCTCGGGGTCGGCATCGTCGCGGTCTTTGCCTTCGG
>VBLS01000027.1 GCA_005878635.1 Methanobacteriota archaeon
GAATGGAGCGGGCCGTCATCCTCTGCGACGGTTATTTTGGACAGAACACGGGGAAGACGGCGAACGGTCTCGTCCGATATTCGAAGCGGTACACGATCGTCGGCGTGATCGACCACACGAAGGCCGGACGCGATGCGGGAGAGGTCCTCGACGGGAAGGCGAACGGCATCCCGATCGTCGCGGACCTGAAGGAAGCGATCGAGCGAGGCGAGCCGGACACGCTCATCGTCGGCGTCGCCACGTTCGGCGGCTATATTCCGCAGGAATACCGACCGATCCTGCGCGAGGCCATCGAGCGCGGACTGAACCTCGTCGCCGGACTCCATGAGTTCCTCACGGAAGACCCGGAGTTCGTGAAGCTCGCGGAGGCGCACGGGGTCCGCCTCTTCGACGCGCGAAAACCGCGCCCCATCCGGGACTCGAAGCAGTTCAGCGACCTGACGAGGAAGCTGCCTTGCCTTCGGATCCCGGTCCTCGGGACGGACGGGGCCATCGGGAAGCGGACCACGGCCCTCCTCCTGGCGGATGCCCTGACCGCCGCAGGAATCCCCGCGACCTTCGTGGCCACCGGGCAGACGGGTCTGATTCAAGGCTCGACCTACGGCGTGCCGCTCGACGCGATCAAGGGCGATTTCATGGTCGGCGAACTGGAATCGGAGATCGTTCGGGCGTACGAGGAGACGAAGCCCAAGGCGATCATCGTCGAGGGACAAGGGAGCATCTCCCATCCTGCGTACGTGTGCGGTACCCGCGCGATCATCAACGCGGCGATGCCGTCGGGGATCGTCATGATGCATGCACCCGCCCGAAAGACCCGAAGCTTCCGTCGTGACGTCGTTGCCTGGCCGATGCCGACCGTGGAGGAGGAGATCGAATGGCTGCAATTCTACACGCGGACCGCCGGGAAGGGCAAGGTGCTCGCCCTCGGCATTAACCACGAGAACATGACGAAGGACGAGGTGGAAGAGACCGTACGGACCTACGAGGCCCGGTATGGACTCCCCACGGCCGACCCTCTGTGGCACGGTTGCGGGAAGTTCGTCGCACGAATCCAGGGGATGCTGTGAAGATCCCCAAGTCCCATCCTCGCTACACTTCCCTCATGCTCCGCGAGAAGCTCGTGAAGGGATGGCGGGAGGGCATCGTCGTCCCGGAGGGATTGATCGCCCACGGTCGCGGGGAAGCTTTCGATTATGTACTCGGGGAGACGACGTCGGCTCCCGCGCTTGTCGCCGAACGCGCGGCGGCGGCCTTCCTCCTGCGGGCCCGACGGCCGGTGATCTCGGTCAATGGGAACGTGGCCGCTCTCGCAGCGAGACAAGTCGTCCGCTTCGCGAAGACCGTTTCCGCGGGGATCGAGGTGAACCTGTTCCACCGAACCGACACGCGGATGCGCCGAATCGTCCGGACCCTTCGCGCGGCGGGGGCGACCCACGTCCTCGGGCTTCATCCGAATGCCCGCATCCCGAGATTGGAATCCCGACGTGCCTTGTCTAGCCGGGAGGGCATTTTCGGGGCCGACGTCGTCGTCGTGCCGCTCGAGGACGGAGATCGGACGGAAGCGCTCGTGCGCATGGGAAAGACGGTGATCAGCGTCGACCTGAACCCCCTCTCTCGTACGTCCCAGCGGGCCACGATCCCGGTTGTCGACGAGTTGACGCGAGCCCTGCCCAACATGGAACGGTTCGCGAGGGACCTGCGGAGCGATCCCGACGAGATCGGACGGCTCATGAAGTCCTATCGAAAATCAGAAAACATGAAGGCCCTCTTTGCATTCTTGGACTGGCGACTGAGGGGCCTGCGCGAGGGTCCCAAGGTTGTGCGAGGGACGCCACGACGGCCGCGCCGAATCCGCTCTCCAGGGGACTAAGGAGCCTGCGCGCGAAGCGAACACGTGTGATCCTCTTCGTCATCCTCGTGGGGATCCTTGCGGTGCTCGCCGCCTTGCGGACGGACCTCGTCCGTATCGGCCCGTCGTCGGTGACGTTGCCCGAGCCGGCTCTCCGGCTCAGCGTGACTTGGTACCGACTGGGCGACATCGACCCCGAACACGACTACTACAGGTTCTGGATCCACGTGCAAAACCGGGTGGACTCCGATTCGATCGTCCCCTACGCAATCGTGGTGAACATCTCCGCGCGCGAAGGGGAGACTCTGGGCGGTTGGTTGCCGATGGCAGGAGATCACGACCGGACGCAGAGGGTGCAATGGCCTCTCGATGACTCCTCCACGGTGCTAAGCCTGGACCTCCCCGCGGGCTACGTGAACCGGGCCGACGGGACCGCGTACTTGATGTGGAACGTGCAGGGGGAACGAGGACTGTCAAGCCAGGCCATTTTCCGGGATGGTGCCGATTTCCTGGTCGATTCCGTTCGATTCCCCGAAAATGCGACGATTGAAGCCCATGTCTCCGTCCTCCTGACCTGGTACTACACGAACCCGTTCCAGGCCTATCCGGTGGCCTCCCAAACCGGCACGGCGACATGCCGTTACGTCCCCGATCCGGGCTCCGAAGGTTCGAGGCCGTACTCGGCCTGCGAATGACGGTCTGGGACCTCAAGCGTTCCAGTGGCCGGCCTTCCACTTGATCGAGCAACCCATGGGGGGCATGAAGGTGGTTGAAGGGTCCTTGTGCGCCGTGAGCGCGTTGAGGACGTCCCGCATGACGTGCTGGCGGACGCCATTCGGGTCCTTGGAGTCGTCCAGCTTGCCGCGGTACCGAAGCTTTCGTGCCGCATCGAACACGAAAAAGTCCGGAGTGCAAACGGCTCCGTAGGCCTCCGCGGACTTCTGCGACTCATCGCGCAAATAGGGGAAATTGTAACCCTTCCGCTTCGATCGCTCGACCATGTGGGCGAAGTCGTCCTCAGGGTAGCTCGCCTCGTCATTCGCGTTGATCATCACGAACTGGACGCCTTTTGCCGCGAAATCTTTCTGGACCGCAATCGTGCGATCCTCCCACGCCTGCACATAGGGGCAGTGGTTGCACCAGAAGGCGACCACGAGGACCGGCTTGTCCTTGAACGAGGCGAGTGAATAGGTCTTGCCGTCGACCGCGGGCAGAGAGAAGTCCGGAGCGGCCGAACCGATCGGGAGTCCTTCGTACTTCATGAGCTCCATGGGATCACCAGGTTCGCCTATTCAAGCGGCCGTAATAGGCTTTCGCCTGACCAACCAAAGGCTTTTGGCGTCCTCGCTCGCTTCAATTTCGTGGGCCGGAGCCTCGCGGACTTCATGCTCCCCGGTCGGAACAAGGAATGGGTCTTGGCCGTGGCGAGCGGAGTCGCATCGGAGCTGGGGATGAAGGTCGAGATGACGTCGATGATCCAGCTCAAGGCGCGTCGAGGAAGCATCTGGTGGACGGGGACGCGGAACTTCGTCGTGACGGCCCAAGATGTGCTCGGTGGCGCTTCGGTGCACATCGAGGCATGGGCCGGGGGCCTTGCCGAATTCAGCGCGGACCCATCCGGAATCTTTGGCTTGATCCCGCGTCGCGATGCTTGGCGCGTCGCCTCCACGCTCGCGTCGCGGCTAGGCGTGATTCCCGAACAGGTGTTTCGCCATTCTTGAACACAAACTTTATCATCGACCCGCCGGATGGACCAATCCCGTGATTTGACGTGAAATATGTCATCGTCACGGGTGGCGTTTTGTCGGGCCTCGGGAAGGGAATCAGCACCTCTTCCATCGGCGTCCTCCTGAAGTCGAAGGGTTTGAAGATCTGTCCGGTCAAGATCGATCCCTACCTGAACATCGACGCGGGGACGATGAATCCGTACCAGCACGGCGAGGTGTTCGTCCTCGACGACGGCTCGGAGGTCGACCTGGACCTCGGCAACTACGAGCGGTTCCTCGATGTGAACCTCACCGGGGACCACAACATCACGACCGGGAAGGTCTACCGGTCCGTCATCGAGAAGGAACGCCGCGGCGACTATCTCGGCAAGACGGTCCAGATCATCCCCCACATCACGGACGAGATCAAGGCGCTGCTCCGGGAGGTGGGGGAGAAGGAACACGCCGACGTCGTCCTCGTCGAAGTCGGTGGGACCGTCGGCGACATCGAAGGAATGCCCTTCCTCGAAGCGGTCCGCCAGCTCGGGCAGGAGGAGGGGAAGGAGAACATCCTGTTCGTCCACACGACCCTCGTCCCCGTGATGGGGGCGGTCGGCGAGCAGAAGACGAAGCCGACGCAGCAGAGCGTACGGGAACTCCGGGCCGCCGGGATCCAGCCGAACGTGATCATCGCCCGCGGCGAGCATTCCCTGGAGCCCGAGATCAAGAAGAAGATCGCATTCTTTTCCGACGTCCCGGTGGAGGGCGTCATCAGCGCGCCGGACGCGTCGACGATCTACGACGTGCCGCTCCTCTTCGACGGGCAGGGCCTCACCGAGTACGCGATGAAGACCCTCGGCCTGCGCGCGAAATCCGAGGACATGCGGGAATGGAAGGCCTTCCTCGAGGACCTGAAGAGCCCGAAGAAGGAAGTCACGATCGCGCTGGTGGGCAAGTACACCCATCTGAAGGATTCGTACATCAGTCACATCGAGGCGTTCCATCACGCGAGTGCCGCCGCGCGCGTGCATGTGAAGTTGAAGTGGGTCGAGTCCGTCGATCTCGAGAAACAGGGCACGAAACCCCTCGAGGACGCCGACGGCATCCTGGTCCCGGGAGGGTTCGGGGACCGCGGGATCGAGGGGAAAATCGCGGCGACCCGCTTCGCAGCCGAGAACGAGGTCCCGTTCCAAGGCGTGTGCCTCGGATTCCAGCTGGCCACGATCGGATTCGCGCGGGCGGCCCTGGGCCTGAAAGGCGCGAACAGTTCCGAGTTCGATCCGAAGACCCCGCATCCGGTCGTCGACCTCTTGCCGGAGCAGCACGCGGTCAAGGGAATGGGCGCGACGATGCGCCTCGGGGCCCATCCGATTGCGTTGGACCCGAAGTCGGCGACGGCCAAGATGTACGGAGCGACGACGATCCACGAGCGACATCGGCACCGTTATGAGATCAATCCCGCGTACATCGCGAAACTCGAGGACGCGGGCCTCCGGTTCGTCGGGCGCTCGGACGAAGGTCGACGCATGGAGGTGTTGGAGCTGAAGGGACATCCGTACTTCGTCGCGTCCCAGTTCCACCCCGAGCTGCGATCCCGTCCGCTGCGGCCGTCTCCGATTCACCTCGGGCTCGTTCGCGCAGCCGCGCGTTAGCCCCGCAACCTTTAAACCGACCCGGCCATTGGACACCTCCGTGTCGTCCAATTATCAGGATCTCCTATCGAGAGCCAAGAAGGCCCTTCCGGCCGCGCTGAGCAGCGGCGAACGCTTTCAAGTCCCATCCCCCGACGTCGTCATCGAAGGCAAGACGACGATCCTCCGGAACTTCGAGGACATCGTCGGCGCCATACGGCGGGATCCGGACATGGTCCTCACCTATCTCCTGCGGGAGCTCGGCACCGCGGGAGCCCTGGAGGGCCGCCGGGTCGTCTTCAAGAGCAAGGTCACTCCCCAGCAAATCGAGGACCGGGTCAAGTCCTACGTGGAGGCGTACGTCCTCTGTCAGGAGTGCGGTCGGCCGGACACGCGGCTCGTCAAGGAAGGCCGGATCGCGATGCTCGAGTGTGATGCCTGCGGCGCGCGTCGGCCCGTGAAGGCCGTCAAGAAGGCGGCCAAGGTCGAGGAGGCGCCTCTCGTCGAGGGTAAGGTCTACGAGCTCATGATCCAGGATATCGGGAAGAAGGGCGACGGCATCGCCAAGCTCGACAAGTACGTGATCTACGTCCCCGGGACCGCGAAGGGGGCGATTGTCAAGGTGTTCATCGAGAAGATCGCGGGAACGGTCGCATTCGGACGCGTGACGCGGGAGTAGGCCCCGGATGCGCCGCGAGATCCCATCGATTGCGGCGATGGCGATTCTCCTGATCAGTTCCCAACTCGTGGCGATCGCGCTCTCGCCGCTCTTTCATGAAGCGAACTTTCAGGCGTTCCCGAGCCCCCAGGACGTGACGAACACCGTCGTCTATCTCATCATGATCCTGGTCTTCACGGCCATCATCCTCGGCCTGGTCCGTTATCGGCGGCAGAATCTCGCGAAGTACGTCATCCTGGCGTCAATCTTCGTAACCCTCGCCTTCGTCCTCTTGCTCCCGGTCCTCATCGCCGTCGATTACGCGACGGGAGGCACGCTCGACGTGAATCTGCTGGGCATCGTCTCGACCCTCCTCTCCTTCGGCCTCGCGGCGGGCCTCGTGTTCCTCCTGCTGAAGTTCCCCGAGTGGTACGTGGTCGACACGATCGGCTTCATCACCGCGGCGGGTGTGACCGCGATCCTCGGGATTTCGTTCGGCATCCTTCCCGCGGTGCTCTTGCTGATCGCCCTCGCGATCTACGATGCGTGGGCCGTCTACCGGACGAAGCACATGATCACCCTCGCGGACGAACTCACGAGCCAGCGACTGCCGATCCTCTTGGTCATCCCGAAACGAGCGGGCTATTCGTTCCGCGACCAGAAGAGCCTCAAGACGCAGCTCGACAGCGGGGAGGAACGAGAGGCGATGTTCGTCGGCCTCGGCGACCTCATCATCCCCGGCATCCTCGCGGTCTCCTCGTTCACGTTTCTGAACCAGAACGAGTTGAACGCGGTGGGTCTCTCTCTCGGCCCCCTGGCGCCGTACGCGATCGTCGCCCTCATGACCGTCATCGGCAGCCTCATCGGCTTCGTCGTCCTGATGCGCTACGTGCTGAAGGGGAATCCGCAGGCCGGCCTCCCCCTCCTGAACGGCGGTGCGCTGCTCGGGTTCGTCCTTTCGAGCCTTCTCGTGTATGGGACCGTCCACATCGTCTGAGCCGGAACGGTCATATACGCCTGCCCCCTTGGTTCGGCCCCCATGGCCCTGTGGCAAGGTCGGTCTCGACGGAAGCCCACGGGCGGCCGATACCGTCCGTTCCGGAAGAAACGGCGGCGAGAGATCGGACGCGAGCAGCAATGGGCGTTCATCGGACCCCAGCGGCTCAAGTTATACCGGACGAAGGGCGCGAACCGGAAGGTCCGCGTGTTGAGCGCCGAATTCGCGAACGTGCTGGACCGGAAGACGTCGGTCACGAAGAAAGTCAAGATCGTCACGGTCAAGGCGAACCCGTCGAATCCGAACTTCGTGACGAGGAACATCATCACACGGGGCGCGACGATCCAGACCGAGCTCGGCCTAGCGCGCGTCACCTCGAGGCCCGGCCAGGACGGCGTCGTGAACGCGGTGCTGATCGAGGCCCCCGCGACCTAGGTCCGTCCGTTCACTCAGCCGACTTCGTGATGCCCACGTCTTTGATCACCGCGTAGGGCACGAAGTTCGGGACGGACACCTCGCCCCACCACATCATCTGTTCCGGTTCGTCGCCCAGCGCGACGATGTTCTTCATCAGGTGCAGGAGATTGTCGGTCAGGCGGATGTCCTTCAACGCCCCTACGACCTCGCCGTTGCGGATGTGGAAGATCCCGTCGCGAGGGATCGTGGAGAGGTCTCCGTTCACGTAGGACTGGTACCGCGTGTACCAGGTGTTCGTCAACCAGAGTCCGTCCTTGACCTCGGAGAAGATCTCGTCCCTCGAGCGGTCCCCCGGCTTCACGAAGACCGCGTGGGAATCCGGGGAGACGAGGCCCGCATTTCCCGTGGTCTTCGTCTTGAACTTCTTCGCGGTCGACGTGTTGTGCAGGTAGGTCTTGAGGATCCCCTTGTTGACCAGGACATTTCGTCTCGTCGGGACGCCCTCGGCGTCGAATCGCTTGCGGGCGATCGAGTCCGCGGAGCCGTCGTCGTAGAGGGTCAGCGCCGGCGACGCGACGCGCTTGCCGACCTTCTTGCCGAACGGCGAGAGGCCGGCCAGGACCGCCCACGCGCTGAGACGTCCGCCGACCTGGTCGGTCAGGGAACCGAAGATCAGCGGATCGAAGAGGACGGTGTACCGCCCCGCCTTCCCTGACTTCGGGGCCCGCGCGAGGCTCGCGATGTGGCCGGCTTTCTGCCCCGCCTTCTCCGGCGTGAAGTGAGAGAGCTTCGTCGCGCACGCGATCCCGTGTCCGCTGGACTCCAGGGAGACCAGGGCCCGGATGGACAGGTACAGGCTCGCCCGATGATCGTGGCCCTCCACGCCGTTCGACGTGGCCAAGAAATGCTCGTCCTCGTACTTCCAGAAGGAACCCGCACATTCCTTCGCCCCCTGGTCGACGGCCCCGCCAACCGCGGCCTCGACGTACTTCCCGCCCTCGTCGAGGGACAGGACCTTGGGGTCCGGCCGGGTGCGGGCATACCGGAACGGCCCCTTCGCGATGCCCGCATACTCTGGGTTCGGCTGCGACGCCTTCGCGGTCTTCACGAGGCGCTCCACCGCTTCGTCCGCCTTCGTCAGATCCTTGATGTCGGTCGCGACCACGCGCCTGTCATGCACGAGAAATACGGAGGCGCTTGATTCCCGCCACTGGTTGCTGATGACCGCCTCGTTCCGAGCGAAGCGGATCTGGTAGGACCGGTTCTCGATTACGTCCGCGACGGCGTCCTGGCAGCCGAGCGAGACCGCCTTGTCGACGATCCGGGAGGCGATATCTTCCATCCGATCACCTCAGGTACACATTACGCAGGCGGATCGTCGGCCCGCCCATGCTCGCGTCGAGCGCCTGGCCGGGGTCGGACTTGCCGCAGAACCCCGCCTCGAAGTAGAGATCTTTCCCGACCGCATCGACCGCCGACCAGAAGGCGGGGGTCGTGAGCTCGATGATCGTGTTCCGCACCGGATGCTTGACCTCCCCGTTCTCCACGAGGTAGGCCTCGCGCCCCGCGTACTTCGCGTTGTACCGCTTGTCGTCGATGTTCCACTCCATGAAGGTCTTCATGTAGACGCCGAACTTCACGTCCTCGAGCATCTCCTCAACGGTGTGGTCCTTCGGCTCGACGAACGTGTTGGCCATGCGGACGATCGCCTCGACGTTGTAGTTGACCGCACGGGCCGCCCCGTTGCTGCGCGTGTGGAGCGCCGCCGCCGTCTCGCGGTTCTGCAGGAACTCCCTCACGCGGCCTTCCTTGTACAGGTAGCGCCGCCGGGCCTTGACGCCCTCGTCGTCGGTCTGGTAATACGCGATCGCGTGCTCGACGGTCGGATCGTCGACGACGTTGACGAGCTCGGACCCGACCTTCATGCCGATGCCCTCCGGCGGAATGAAGGACTTGCCGGCCTGGGCGGCCTCCCTCCCGAGGACCCGGTCCGCCTCCGTCGGATGGCCGCAGGACTCGTGCGAGGCGATCCCGGCGACCTGCGGCCCGGCCACGAGATCCATCTTGCCTTCCGGGGACTTCTTCCCTTCCGTCAGGGACTTGTGCATGGAGCGGGCTTCCGCGATGACGCGGTCGGAGAGGCCCCACGTCGAGACGCCCTCCCACCCGCCGGACCATCCGTAGTTGCGGGCCGTCTGTTCGACGGCGGCCCCTTCGAGCATCGTGAGGAAGTAGAAGACCCGGAGGCGCGGGCTGTACGACTCGATATGCGACCCCTCGGAGTTCGCGAAGTACTTGCGGATCCGGTTGTCGCTGAGATTGAAGAAACGCGCCGCGAGCTTGAACCCCAGCCCCGTCACCTCCTTGTCGACGTCCCGGATCTCCGCGATCTTCTCCTCGACCGGCACGTCGGCGAGTTTCTTCGACTCCGGGACGGACCAGTTCATCGCGATCGAGTCTTCTTGCGCGAACGTGATCTTCGTCTTCCGTCGGGAGGCCTTCGCGATCTTGACGGCGTCGTCGACGATCCCGCGGACGGCCGACTTCGTCAGCGTGTTCGTCGCCGCGAAGCCGAGGGCGCCGTTCGCGAGGACCCGGACGCCGATGCCCTGGTCATGTCCCACGTAGAGGGCGTCGAGCACCCCGTTCTTGAGGATGAAATTCTCCGGCTCCTGTTTCTCGAATCGCGCTTCCGCATAGGTCGCTCCCTTCGTCCGTGCATGGTCAACCGCAAAATCCACGAGGTCCATTTCGGCGTTCACGTTCTCGGCTCCCCCGGAACGGATTCCGAGAAAGCAGTTGCGGGAATGAACATATCGTCTGCAGCGGCCGCGGCCAAATCCTTATGGCGACGGGGACGTTCGGGCCCAGTCCATGCCGAAAGGCGACCGACCGATCGTGCTGTATCCCGCCTACTTCGACGTCGCGAGGTCTCGGGATCAAGGCCGTCGCGTGGCGAAGCGATGGGCGGTCGACTCGCCGACCGCGCAGGAGGTCGCGAGCGCCGCGAAGGCCCTCGGCCTCGAGCCGCAACTGGAGGACGGCAAGGCCTTCCCTTCGACGCCCTGGCGGAAGGAAGGACGGGTCCTCGTGCGGGCGGACTATTACAAGACCTCGATCGTCCAGAAGGTCGCCAAGAGGATCAAGGAATCCCGGTAGCGATGAGCCTCGGGGGCCGCGGTCAGCGGTGGTCCTGCGGGGTCCGCACGTCCTCGACGAGACGCTTGCCGGTCGACACCAGGTCGACGGAATGGATCACGGCGCCCATTTCCCGCAAGGTCTCCTCGACGCTCGGGTAGATGATCGAGGGCCCTTCGATCGTGACTTTGACGCTCTCCGTCTCCTGATCGACCTCGTGCAGGGTCAGGCTCACGCCGTCGACGCCCTTCAAGCCGCTCAACCGCATCGACATGTCCACGAGGGACGGCTTGTGGGGCTTCAGCACGTCCAACACGATTCGTTTGATGTCGCTCAACGGGGGCTTGCTCCGGGAGGCGCGTCGATGGAGGCCTCCGTTCATAAACGTTTTGAGGTCGACGGCCTCACGCGGTCGTGACTTCGGCGCCGCCGCGGCCGACGATCATCGTATGCTCCGTCTGGGCGACGATCCCGCCGTCGACGTCGAGGAGGGCCGGATAGGTCATGACGGCGCCGGTCCGAACGACGGCATTCAAGAGGGCGGGCGTCCGCGGTTCCAATCGATGGGCCCATCGCTGTGCAAACGGCAACGTCTTGAACTCGTTCGACAGGAGGGCGAGGAAGTCGTTCAGGTCCGTTTGCTTCAGCGGCTTTGGGCGCACGACCCGATAGATGTTGCCGGTCCGCCGGCCGTCCACTTGGCCCGCGCCGGAGGAGGCGAACGGCTCGATCGCGACGACCTCCCCCTCCTCGAGGGTGTCATGCCCGTGCGGGATGTTCGGGACGCTCTTCCCCGCATGAAGGAGGTATCGTTCGATCGTGTGGCCCGTCAGATTCCGGATCGGACGGTATCCCTGCGACTCGATCGCCCGCTGGATGCCCTCGCCGATCGATCGCGTCTCGACGCCCGCGTGCACGGCCTCGATCGCGGTCTGCAGGGCGAGTTCGGAGGCTCGCGCGAGCGCGGTCCAGTTCCGCGTGCCGACCTCGACCGTGACCGCGGTATCCGCGATCCAGCCGTCCATCTGCGCCCCGAGGTCCAGCTTCACGACGTTGCCGCGGCGGAACCGCAAGGTGTCGTCGTGGGTGGGCGTGTAATGCGCGGCGACGTCGTCGATCGAGAGGCACGTCGGGAAGGAAGGACGCAGACCTCGGCGTCGCATCAGATCCTCGACTTCCTCCGCGAGTTCGCGTAGGAGGGCTCCTTCGCGGACGAGTTCCACCCCTCGCTCGCGGGCCTCGCGGGAGACGGCGCCGGCTCGGCGAAGCGCGTCGCGGACCGCCGTGTCCATCTCGGGCTACACTCCTGAGCGGGCGGTGCCCGGCCGGAGGATCCGCGCCCGTGGCCCGGTCAAATCGACAACGGTCGATTCGCCCCCGAGGGGTGTGGGGCCGGCATCGAGGTAGAGGTCCACCCGGTCGCCGAATTGCTCGCGAGCCCCTTCGCAGGTCGTCGGCGATGGCCGGCCATGCCGATTCGCGCTCGTGGCCGTGACGGGGCCGATCGCCTTGGCCAGCAGGCGGGGAATCGGGTGGTCGGGGACCCGCAGCGCGATTCGGCCTTCCGTCGAGAGAATCGGACGAGGCGCTTCCCCGGTCGCGCGGAGGACGACCGTGTAGGGCCCGGGGAGATTCTTTTCACAGAAGGCCTGCGCAATCGGTGTTCGCTCACCGAACCGGAAGACCTCCGGGATCCCGGCAACCGCCATCGAGATTGCTTGGTCGGGGGGCCGAGCCTTCTCCACGAACAGTCGATCGACTGCCTTCGGCTGGAACGGATCGGCTCCGAGGCCGTAAGCCGTGTCGGTCGGATACACGATCAGGCCGCCTTCCCGCAAGACCTCGCGGATGCGGTCGAGCGCCTGCGCATCGAGCAGGTACTTCGTCCCGAGCGACTGCGCAAGGATCGTCGTCGCCACGTCGCGGCACAACCGCGGGAACCCTAAAGGCTTTCGCGGTCACAGGTACAGGAGGTACGCGAGCAACTCGCCGGCATCTGCCGGCGGACGATAGGCGTCGAGCTCCAACCCCTTCACGCGGCCGAGTTTCGCGATGATCGCTTGCGTGAACGCCGCGGATTCCTTCGAGGTCGCGAGATCGGAAAGGGGCGCGAACGCGGCTTCGCTCACCTCG
>VBLS01000028.1 GCA_005878635.1 Methanobacteriota archaeon
GACGACGTCCTTGATCCGCTCGATCGCCTCCATGAGCCCGCCGATCTGCCCGTACTTGACGTTCGGCTTCTCGCCGAGCAAGAGCGATTTCACCTCGAGATTCGGGAGGACCTCGAGGACTTCCATCGTCGGAGGCAAGACGCTGATCTGGAATCCGGGCTTCAGCTTCTTGTAGACGCCCTTGTCGCAATCGATGAGGCGCTTCTCCATGTCCCCTTCGATCGAGATCACGAGCTTGCCGTCCATCATGTCCCCGACCTTCGCGATCACGCCCTCGTTCCGGACCGCGGAGCCTTCGACGATCGCATAGGTCTGCGGGTGCACCCACACGTATTGACCGACCCCGAGCTGGGACTTGTCTACCAGGCCGGTCGAGACCTTGAGGAGTTCCGTCGCCCGCGCGACGACGACCTGGTTCCCGTCGAGGTTGGGTCCTTCCTTCCGGACGACGTAGGCGTACAGGAGCGGCGGTTGCTTGATCTTGTTGAACTTGTCCTCGTAGGCCTTGAGCCGGTACTCACGCTCCTCGATCTCGTATCGGAAGGAGTGCAGGTCCCGCTCGTACTGTCGGCGCAGGCGGTCCATCTTCTCTTCGAACTCGTCCCGGACCTCGTCGGCCGACTTCCCCGCCTTCCCCTCGCTCTCGTCGCTTGCCATTCTTGGATCACCGCGGGCGTAGGCCCGCGCTTCGGTCACAACGAGACGGCATCCGCTCTGCGGACGCAAGTCTCTGGAACAAGCTAGGGTCTCGTCCCATCCCTTGTTAGAAAGTGGCATCCAGAATTAAAGCTTTTGTTATCGGTATTGACCCTGCAACAATCGGAATATTCTACTCCGGTGACGAAGGGGCGAATGTCGTTCTAACCGGAGGCTCACAACGGGAGGAAATCCGTTCTTGTTGTAGCGAACGAACGAAAGAGCGCCTTGCGTTCCGGAATGCATTCGAGGCGCGAATTCACGCGTTCGGCAGCACGTATCCGCCGGAGACGAGCTTCTTCAGGTATGGCGCCAGCACGCGCGCGAGGGCCATGTCCCCGTCCCAGTCCTCGAGCTGGTCCCAGTGGTGGTCTTCCATGTCCTTGATGCACCGTTCGATGCGCCCTGTCCAGGATTCCGAGCCGTCGCCTTCGATGCGCGCCGCGAGCACGAGCCACTTGCCGCGGCCGATCAAGATGTGCATGTGTCCGACGGTCATCTCGTTCAGGTCGGCGTAGTCGTCTCCCTGCAGCGCGTCCTTGACGAATTGCTGGACGGCGGTGAGCATCCCGCTCAGGATGTCCGTGTCGACGTCCGGCCGGAGCCGGCGCGTCTCGTGCTTGATCAAGACCCCGTCCCGGTGGTTGAGCAAGAACACGTCCTCGACGATCGCGTTGCTCTCCTTTTCCGCCGCGGCGGCCGCGGGCGGAGCCTTCGCGGCGCTCCCGCGGCGACGTAGGATCATGAAAAGGGCTCCCCCGGCAACGGCCCCGACGACGGCGAGGAGCCACCAATACTCTCCGACGCTGAACCCACCGGTCAGGCCCCCGCCCGCGGTGGAGAACTGGAATGTCTTCGACGGCGTCATCAAGTTCCCAGCGCGATCCTTGGCCCTCGAATCCACCGTGACGGCGTAGGTCGTCCCCGCGCTGAGCGCTCGAGCCGGGACGAACGTCAGCTGGGTCGAGTCCGCGCTCCACTGGTACGCGCCGTTCATCTCGGGTGTGATCGAGAAGGCGAGGACGACCGAGTTGCGGTCCATCGGCTCGCTGAACGTGACGTTCACCCAGGGGGTGAGGTTCGTGTTCGCCCCGAGGGGCGCGACATCGGTGACGAACGGCGGCCGGATGTCGACCGTCGTGGCCGTGTCGTTGCCAGGGGGAGCGATCTCGATGTTTCCGGCGCGATCGCGCGCGATCGAGCGGAAGCCGTAGGAACGTCCGTCTTGGCCGACGAAGGACGTGCTAACGGAAGTCGTGCTCGAGCAGCAGGCGAGGTCGACCCAGGCTCCCGCGCCTTCCCGGACCTGGACCTGGTATGTGGCGATGTCCGTCGTCCCGCCGACGGGACCCCAAGAGACCGTGAACTGCACGGTGTTCTCGAACGGCGGTAGGGCCGTGACGACGGAGTCCGGCGGCGACATGTCGACAATCGTCCAGGAATCGTTCGTGCTCTTCGACTCGACATTTCCCGCGTTGTCCGTCGCGATCGAATGGAACTGGTACGTGTGCCCGTCCTGGCCCGAGTAGGACCCAGACGTGGCCGTCGTCGAGGCGATCCAAATAGCCCAACCGGCGCTGTTGTCGTTCACCTCGATTCGATAGGAGGCGATGTCGACGGTCCCCTCGGCGGGTTGCCACGTCACCTGGAACGGCGAGGAGGTCTCGTAGACCGAGAGTGGGAGCGTCTTGGATCGCGGTAGAATCGTATCGACAATCGTCCAGGTGTCATTCCCCGCGGGAGCGACCTCGACGTTCCCCGCGGCATCGCGGGCGATGGAGCGGAACGCGTACGATCCCTGGGACGTCGCCGTGAACGTGCCGGAGGTCGAATGGGTGTCCGCGAGCCAATCGACCCACCCGGACCCGGAGTTGTATTGGATCCGATAGGCCACGATGTCGGTCACGCCCGGATCGGGCGCCCAGGAGACGAGGAACGGCGTGGTCTCGTACGTCGGGAGGGCATTCACGTGGGATCCCGGCCGGACCGTATCGACGATTGTCCACGTGTTGTTCGGCGAGTTCGCCGACGGGGGGGCCTGCGAGTTGCCGGCCTTGTCCGTCGCCGTCGTGTAGAATTCGTAGGTTCCGTCGCCCGAGGCGGTGAAGGAGAAGCCCCCGGCGTTGGGGACGACTTGCGTGCCATAGAGGGTCCACGTCGCCAGACCTCCGCCACGGTACCAGAGGGTCACCGACTGGACGCCGGTCCCGTTCCCGTCGTCGTAGGTGTAGGTGATGCCGAACGTGAGCGTGTTCTTGTACGTGGGGAGGGGAAGGGCCGAGGAGGTAGGCGCCGTGACGTCGACCATGCCGAAATTCTCGGTGTGGCTCGTGGCCATGTCGACGGAACGGGGGTTGCTCCAGAAGGAAGCCCCGGGATAGGAAACCGTGACGCGGGTGACGTTGTCGTGGATCTTGGTCGTCGATTGCTGGTACACGCGATCCGTGACGAGGAGCCACTGCGCCAGGCCGCTCGACGTCGTGAGGTCCCATGCGGTGAGGCCGTCGTCGTCGACGTGGACGTGCGACCCGCCGAGGTAGGTGCTGTTGTTCGGCCAGAAGGTCGCCACCGCCAGGAAGTTCCGCACCGTCAGGTTCGCCGCGAACTGGACTGCGAACTTCGCCGTCGAGAAGGGCGTTTTGACCGTCGTGGCCTCCGTGTAGTTGCCGATGCTGAGGTCCAAGTCGCTGATCGCCGTCAAGGTCATGTTCGTCAGGGTGAGCCGCGTCTGCGTGGTCGTGTTCCCGATCGCGAGGGCACCGACGCCGTAGCTCTTCGGGCTGCCGGTGCCGGTTCCCGCAGCGCCTTTGGTGACCGTCTGAAGCGTATCGGAGTACGAATTCCCCGCGGGCACCAAGGCCGCGATGAACGCGGTGCTATCACCGCCCCGACCCGCGGGATTCGCGGGGATGAACGAATTGCCTCCGCGTCCTCCAATCAGCGTGTCAAGGATGTTGGAATCAGAGATGAGGTCCACATGGAACGCCGCGAGTCCGGAGACGATTCCGCCACTCCCGCCGCCGACCGTCCCGATGCCGCCGACGCCCCCGGCCACCTGAGAGAGCGTGTTCCACTTCACCGTCGAGACGTTGAACGCGTTGCCGTCCCCGACCGACACGATCCCGGTCGCGTTGCCCCCGGCTCCCGCCGCGGTCCGCCCCGATCCGCCGGTCCCGCCCGTCAGGTCGGTGAACCAATTGTTCCGGATCGACGCGCTCCCGTCGACTCCAAGAGCCCAGAAGGCGGAGACCTGACCGCCGTTCCCGCCCGCGGTGCCCCGAGGCCCGTTCGTGCTGTTCCCGCCGTGCCCCCCGCGCACCGTCTGAACGGTGTTCCCGTTCGCGTCTCCGTTCATCGATTGACCGGTCAAGAAGCCGTACGCGTCCGCCCCCATCCCGCCGTTCCCGAAGTTTCCGATGCTCGCGGACCCGCCGTCGCCGGCCGAGCCCGCGGTGATCCCGGAGAAGAAGTTGAGGGTCCACTGGGCCGATGAAGCAGAGCTCGTCGACTGAACTCCCGCGGCGCCCCCTCCGTTCCCGCCGTTGCCGCCGATGCCCGTCCCTGCGGACGACGTCCCTCCGTTCCCGCCATGGCCCCCGAGGACATTCGCGATCGAGTTCGACGACACATCGAGGCTCCCGACTCCGAAAGTGACCACGCCGCCGGCCGACCCGCCGTCCCCGCCGCGGCCGCCGTTACCGGCGGAACTGGCGGCGCCGTTTCCACCTTGGCCTCCCCATAGCCGGGTCATCATATTGCCATCGATCGTCGCCGACGGGGTGCCGTTCACGAGGATGCCGACCGCGTAGCCGCCATCCGTCCCGCGGCTTCCGGGGGTCGGCGGCGTCCGGCCGTTCGAGGCGACAACATTTTTAATGGTGTTGGAAAGGATCGAAGCGGATTGCAAGTTGGTGACGTAGATCCCCAGGGCGGGATTGCCCGTCAGGTTCGTGATGATGTTGGACGAAAGGCCCACGTTCCCCGTGGTGCTCGCTTGGATTGCGATGTTCGTGTAATTGATCCGGTTTCGGAGGGCGGACGAACTCGATGCCTCGAGGAGGATCCCGAAGAACGCGCTATCGATGACATTGTCGGAGATCGTGGGAGAACTTTGGGTCGCATAAATCGCCCGCTCCGCGTAGGTGAGGGAGGCGAAGGTCACCGACCCGGTGCTCGACGCGTTGAACTGGACCCCGCCCCACGGGACGGTCGAAGCCGAGGTGGTCGGTTTGAAGGTGATCAGCTGGCCTGCGGCGCCATCGGCGGTCAGCCTCCCGCGGATATACAGATGAATCCACGAATCGGCGGTGACCGTGACGCGCGGATCAATCCTCAGCGTCACGCCGGGATCGACGGTGACGTTCCCGACCATGTGCCACGCCGGACACGACAGGTCCCACCGTTCATCGATCGTGATGTGGCCGGTCTTGTCGCACGGCAAGATCGGACCGGCCGCCCGCGCGGTCGGCAGGGAGACAAAGACGGCGACGAGGAGGGCCCAGGCGAGGAGCGCTGCGACGACGTGGGGTCGGCCGCGAGGGCCGAGGCGAGGGAAGACCATCGGATTCGAGGCTCCGGGCGGGACCAAACCCAATCCAGGCGGACTTCCCGGTTCACTTCACGATATATTAGGCGAAGGACGTAGTTACCATGCGTGATAACTCCTCACACGACAGGCCTCCGGCAAGGTTCATTACGGCCCCGGAACTTGGCGGCGGGATGTCCGCCGAGGGACTCGACGCGATCTTTTCTCCGAGATCCATCGCGGTCATCGGGGCCTCGCGCCATCGTGGAAAAATCGGCTACGAGATCCTGCGGAATCTGATCGTCAACGAATACCAAGGGATCCTCTACCCGGTGAATCCGAACGCGACCGGCATCCACGGGATCCGCGCGTATCCCCGCATCTCGGACGTCCCGGATCCCGTCGATCTCGCGGTGATCACGGTCCCCGCCGATCTCGCGGTCGATGCCGCGAAGGCCTGCGGCGAGAAAGGCGTGCGAGGACTCGTCGTGATCACGGCGGGTTTCCGGGAGATCGGTGGGGTCGGCGTCGAGCGAGAATCCCGCCTCCTCCGCATCTGCGAGTCGTACGGCCTCACGCTGGTCGGTCCGAACTGCATGGGCGTCATCAACACGCATCCCGACGTCCGAATGGACGCGACCTTCGCGCCGACGCCGCCGCTCCGGGGAGGCATCTCGCTGGTCACGCAGAGCGGCGCGCTCGGCATCGCCATCCTGGAACATGCCAGGACGCTCGGGGTCGGCTTCGCGAAGTTCTGCTCCCTGGGGAACAAGGCCCAGGTGAGCCTGAACGACCTGCTCGCGTCGTGGCGGGCCGACCCGGAGACCAAAATCGTCCTCGCGTACATCGAGAATTTTGGGAACCCGAAGAACTTCGTCCGGATCGCCCGGGCGACCACGAAGGAGAAACCGGTCATCGCCGTCAAGTCGGGCCGCTCCGAGGCCGGGAGTCGAGCGGCCGCATCGCACACGGGATCCCTCGGGGGTTCCGACCTCGCGGCGGAGGCTGTGTTCGCGCAGACCGGGGTGCTTCGGGCCGGCTCCATTGAGGAGCTGTTCGATCTCGCGATGGCCTTCTCCCTTCAACCGCTTCCGCGGGGCGATCGAGTGGCCATCGTCTCCGACGCCGGCGGTCCCGCGATCATGTGCGTCGACGAACTCATCGCACAAGGCTTGCGCCTCGCGGAGTTGTCTCCGGCGACCCAAGCCTTCATGCACTCCTGGGCCCCCGCGGAAGCGTCCCTCCGAAACCCGGTCGACCTGACGCCGCAAGGGACCCTCGAGGACTATCGGCGGGCGCTCGAGGCGGTCCTGGCCGATTCGGGCGTCGACGCCGCGATCGCCATCTACGTTCCTCCGGTGCGGGTCGACGAGGTGGACGTCGCCCGCGCAGTGTGGCAGGCCGCGGAGGCGCACGCCAAGCCCGTGTTGTGCAACTTCCTCGGCCGGTCCGAGGACAGTCCCGGTTTCGTGGAACTCGTGAGCCATGGCGTCCCCTCGTATCTGTTCCCGGAGAGCGCCGCGCGATCGCTCGCCGCGATGTATCGTCACGGGCAATATCGCAAACGGGACGAGGGGACGGAGCGGACGTTCACCGTGGACCGCGACGGCGCCGCGGCGATCCTGGCCCGCGCGGCCCAGGAAGGTCGGTCTCGGCTTCTCCACGATGAGGCGAATGCGGTGCTCGCTGCCTACGGGATCCAAACCGCGAAGGCCCGACTCGTCCGACGACTCGAAGACGTCTCCCGGGCCGCGAAAGGGGTCGGCTTCCCCGTCGTCCTGAAAGCCGCGGGCCCCGAGATCGTCCACAAGACGGAGCTCCAGGCGGTGGCGTTGGGACTCCAGGACGAAAAGGAACTGCTCGACGCGGCCTCGCGGATGGAGCGGCGACTCCGCCAGCGGAAGGTCGTCCTCGACGGGTTCCTCGTCCAAGAGTTCGTGGAGGGAGGAAAGGAGGTCATCCTCGGCATGACGCGCGACCGGGTCTACGGTCCTCTGCTCGTCTTCGGGCTCGGAGGGATCTACGTCGAATACCTGAAGGACGTCTCCTTCGGACTGCCGCCCTTGACGGATCGCGACGCGATTCGGATGATCGAGTCGATCCGTACCTACCCGTTGCTCCGCGGGGTCCGCGGGGAGCCGGCCCGCGACGTGCCGGCCCTCCAGGAGGCCATCTTGCGGCTGGCGGCGCTCGTCTCGGACCACGATTCGATTCAGGAAATGGACCTCAACCCGGTCATCGCCCTGGAACAGGGCCGCGGCTATCGCGTCGTCGACGCCCGAATCGTCCTCATGGCCCCATCCCGGGAACCGGAGCCGAAGGAACTGCGGTTCTAGGACGATGCGGCCGGACCGTTGAGTTCGATCCAGAGACCGTCGGGGTCCCGCACGAAGGCGAGGAGCGATCCGCCCTCCATGAAAGGGGCTTGGGCGGACCGAACGCCCTTCGCCAGCAGCTCGCGGTAGGCGCCCTCGACGTCCTCGCAATAGAAGGCGATGTGATCTAGGGCATCGCCGCGGCGATAGGGTCCCGCGAAGAATTTGGAGCCTTCCGGGTACCAGTTGAGTTCGAGCAGGAGGCGGGAATCGGGACTCCGAAGCTCCACCCACTCGCCCTTGGTTTCCGGCACCCGCGCGCGCCGGACAATCCGCATGCCGAGGATGTCGCGGTAGAACGCCAACGACCGCTCGATGTCGCGGACCTGAATTCCCACGTACGCAAGTTGGAAGCGCATCGTCAACGTGTCGGACGCGGCGAAGCCGGATAAGGGATTCGCCGCCGGGCGAAGGCACGCAACGCTTGTACGCTCGGAACGCTATCCGGGCGCGAGGGAGAAACATTGATCCAGATTGACATCGACGTGCCCGATCGTCCGGGCGAACTCGCGAAGCTCGCGGCGGTCCTCGGCGAGGCCGGCATCAACATCGATGCGATCAGCGCGGAGTCCGTGGCCGGCCGGTCCTATGTCAGCCTGATCGCGAGCCAGCCAATGCAGGCCCGCGAGGCGCTGGTGAAACACGGATATGCCTGCTCGACGCGGACGGTCCTCGTCGTCCGACTCGAAGACAAACCCGGTTCCCTCGCGGCACTCGCGAAGAGGCTCGGGGATGCCGGCGTCGACGTGGTCAGCGCGATCCAGCTCGGAACCGTCGGGGGCCGCCCGCAGCTTGCCCTCGGGGTGGACAACCTCGAGAAGGCCCGTTCTCTGGTTTGATGCGGGTTCGAATCCCCCACCCTCGATGTCGAGGATGATAACGAGGGCCAGCGGACAGAAACCCTCAAGATGCGGACCCTTCCTATCTTCCACGTAGGGGTAAGGGGAGGTCGTCCCAGCTATGAGAGAGTCCGTCGTCGACGAAGCGCCGGCCCAGCCGGATGGGACGGTGGGCGCGGCGAGGTCCGCCGTTCAAGCCCCTCGCATGGTCCCGAAGATCGACTACGAACGGATCTTCGTCCTCGACGAAGGGACGAGGTTGCTGGGCGAATACGCCCTCCGCGATGACTGCCCCCTGGAGTACGACGATCTCCTCCGGTCGATCCCGGTCAGCGGCATGCGCCATCTCGTCGCGTTTTACCAAGGCGAGTACGCCTTCACTCCGTTTCGAGTCGAAGACCTGTGGTTCGTCGTGTTGAGCCACGGGGTCCCGAGGATCGAGGAGAGAGGTTCGATTGGCACCCTCCTGGCAGCGATGCGCGTGCATCTCCCTCCCGTCCTTTCGCCGGCCGTCGCTGCGCGGGAGGACGCACTCCGCGAACGAGAACGCGAAGTGGGGGCGCGCGAGGCGAGCCTCGGTCGTCGCGAGCAGAAGATCGCCCTCCTCGAGGCGGAACTCCGAAGCTCCGCCATGGCCCTCCGGGATCTGGAGGCCGAGGTCCGGACAAGGGAGACGCGCCTGGTCGCCCTCCGGGATTACGCGATCCTAATGCAGCGCACGTTCCGGCAGGCGACGTTGAAATCGCCTTCCGTTCCCGAATCCGATTCGACGACGGCGACACACGACAAAACGCCATCCGCGCCGCCACAATGAGCGGCCCTTCTCACGACCGATAACCAAAGCCCGCCCCTTAAATAGAGTGCAGCCCGCTCGATTCTCTCCGACGAACTCGTGTGAGGGAACGCCCTCGCATATCGAGGCGGGCAGCGCATGCAAGGGCCGATCCAAGCCCTGGTGACGGGAATCTTACTGCGAGGTCTCAGCCCGGCCCTTCTCCCGGTCCTCATGGCGGCGCCCGCGAGGAAGGCGGTCCGCGCACAGCTCAAAAAAATCTACGTCCTCGACGACCGAGGCGAGATGTCCGGCGAATACATCCTCGATGCGGACTGCCCGATCGACTACGACGATTTCCTGAAGGTCCTGCCGCCGGAAGGGATCGGAGATCGAGATTCTCTCTTCGTCGGAGAATACGTGTTCACCGCCTTCCAAAGTGGGAAGTTCGTCTTCGTCCTCCTGTCTCGCGGACATCTCGCGAGCGAGGACGTCGACTGGACCGCCCTCTTATTGACCGCCGCGGATTCCCATCTCGCGGCGAAGGGTGGCACCCCGGTCCGGGGCTCAGAGTCGAAGGTCGACTCGGACAAGGGGCTTGCCGATCGCGAGTCGCGACTCAATACGAAGGAGAAGGCCCTCGCCGAACAGGAGGCCAAACTGAAGGCCGAACTCGCGAACCTCTCTGGCCGACAGGAGGAACTCAATCGACAGAAGGCGGGCCTTGCCTCGCTTGCGGACTACGCGGCCCGGATGCAAGACTCCGTCTCGCGCGGCGTCTCGCGGGCGATGAAGACCCTCGAGATGACGAAGCAGCTCGCCTCGAACCAGGCCCTCGAATCGAAGAAGGCCGATCCGAAGATGACGGCGGAGGCCCGGCAAGCGTTCGAACAGGAGCGCAAGGCCATCATCGCGGAGAGGAACGAACTCGCGACTCGATTTTCGGAGGCGTCCGCTCAAATCGAGAGGATTCAACAGGAGGCGCGCGAGGCGGTCGCCACGCTCGAGAAAGAGCGGAAAGATGTCGCGGCGCGATCGGTCGAGGAAGAAAAAACCCGCAAAGAGATCGAGGCGCGCGTCGCCGACCTGAGCCAACGGTTCGCAGCGATGGCGAAAGAACGACTCGTCGCATCCCACCGCGAGCCCGGTTCCGCCCCCACCGACGAGGTTCGGAAAGCCCAGGAGGGTGAGAAAGAGGAACTGGCCCGCGAACGGAAGTTCCTCCAGCGCCGCGCGATCGAACTCCTGGATCGGGAGGAACGGGTTCGAGATCGCGAGGCGAAGTCCGACGAGCGGGAGCATGACCTCGCGCGCCGCACGGACGACTTGACGACACGAGAACAAGACGTGGGCCGTCAGAAGACAATCCTCGCGCAGGCGAGGGCGCCGGCGCCCGACGCGCGCGCGCAGACCGACGAGGCCAAGAAGGACATTGAGCGAAGGGTGAAGATCATCCAGCAGAAGGCCCTGGAACTCCTCGACCGCGAGGAGAAACTGCGCCGACGAGCGGCCGAGCTCGAAGCGATGGAAGCCCGCCTTTCAGGTCGGGTCACCGCCGAGTAGCGGTTCCCTCCATATAATCATCTCAGATAACCACCGAACGGCCCTTAAATAGCTCACTCCCGGCTCTTTTCCTGATTCCCTTTGAGAAGAGTCGCCCCTCCAGTCGGAGGCATGCCATGGCGCGGCGCGCTCATCGCCACGATCGGCATTCTCCTCCTGGGAGCGTTGTCGAGTCTCGCGGTCCCGCCCGCCCACGCGGATCCGACGACGATGGACAACGGCGACGGCACATCGACGGCGGTCTGGAACTTCACAACGCCGTCCGACTATGCGATGGCCAATACCGAGATCTCCGGGGCGACCGCGGCCCTTGAACGGTATGTGACCTGGTGGAACAGCACGACCGCGGCGGACTTCGCGGCGCCGGACAACGTGACGAACGTGGACCTCGCCCGCTCGCCCGGCAACGTCACCCTCGCGGCAACCTCGGGCCCGTCCACCCTTCTCAGCCTGCAACCGGCCCCGGCCGTCGGCGAGGATACGTGGCTGGACCAGCAGAATGTGAACATGAACCATGGGTCCGACACGACCCTGATCTTGGACGGGTTCAACCCGCAATCTCGTCCCATCCTCCGATTCGACCTCTCGTCAATCCCCGCAGGCGCGGTCATCGACGGCGCGACCCTCAACCTCTATCAGAGCGCGGGAGTTGGCGCGACCTTCACCGGATACGCGGTCCAGGTGACGTCTTCCTGGAATGAAGCACAAGCCACCTGGAACAACCGGATGACCGGGACGCCGTGGGGGACGGCGGGCGGGGACATCAACGTCCATGTCATCGGACAGGTGTCTCTGGACAACACCGCGGGCTGGCGTTCGTGGAACGTCACGCAACTCGTTGACCTCTGGTACCGGGGCCGACTTCCCAATAACGGTCTCATGCTCGCGGCGATCAGCACCGGCGCCAACGCGGACAAGACGTTCTTCTCGAGCGATTATGCCGTCGATGCCACTCGGCGCCCGCGCCTCGATCTCTCGTACCGAATCCTGGGCGCGGCCGGGGTGTATGTGTCGAAAGTCGGCGGACCGGGAACGATGGCGCAATGGCAGTCGATCTCGTGGAACGCCTCCGCGCGGTCGCTCGTCGCCGACGAGTTCAACGGCGGATCGCTAGACCCGAAGTGGACTTGGATCAACCCACCGGCCGCGCAGGACGTCGGAGCGACGACGCCCGGCCACCTCCATGTCGTTTCGACCACCGGCGCGGACATCGGTGGGGCGACGTTCACCGGCAACGTACTCTGGGGACGAATCGTCGGAGACTTCAACGCGACGATGAAGTTCTCGACGAACCCGACGGCGGGCGGGCAGAAAGCAGGGCTCATGGCGCTCCTCGACACGTGGAACTGGTACGGCGTCCAGAAGCGGTATGATTCGGCAAGTGGCACCGTCCGATGGCAGATCCGCGCGACGGCGGATGCAGCGACCACGACCAGGGTCGACGTCGCGAACGCGAACCCGATCCCGGCTTGGTCTCGCCTCGTGCGCACGGGGAACACCTTCCAGGCATGGACAAGCGACAACGGAATCGCCTGGGTTCTCCGAGATACTTACTCGCCAACGGACGAATATCCGTACGCGATCCGGCTTGCCTTCTTCACCGCCGATGGCACTTCGGGGGTTCCCCTCGCGGTCGACGTGGACTACATTCGAGTCAGCCAGGGGCCCGATGCGACGGTAGCCGTCTCGACGCGGACCGGGAACGTCACCCATACGCGAATCCCGCGGGGTCCGGCCTGAGCGGAAGTTCGCGGTACCTTGAGTTCCGTCTCTCGTTCGCGGTCACCTCCCCGGATCACACGCCCGTCGTCGGAGACGTGAATGTCTCGTGGGCAGCCCGGAGGACGGCGGGGACGGTGGAGACGCGGGACCTCGTCACTTCGGACATTTCCGAGTGGCGGAACGTCAGCGTGGTCCGAACACTGAACGGGCAGTCGATCGCCTACGATTACTCCCTCGACGGAGGCGGGAGCTGGCGCTCGGTCTCCCCGCCGGCCTCTCTCCTAAGTGAAAGCGTCGCAACGGGTCGGATTCGGTTCCGCGCAACTCTGACAACGATGGATCCCACCGTCACGCCGACACTGAGCGAAATCCGCCTCACGTTCCTCGGCGCGCGACCGTGGATCGGAATCTCGGCTCCCGCGTTGAACGCCCATGTGACAGGGATCGTCCCGATTCGATACGCCAATTCGACGGGG
>VBLS01000162.1 GCA_005878635.1 Methanobacteriota archaeon
TGGCACGAGAAGGAATCGATGTCTTCGCGAAAAGATTTACTTCACGGTCTCGAGCTGCGAGATGACATTCCAAATCAGCGTGCGCCCGTGCAGTGGGATGTTTGGGTCGTTCGCGAGATCGTCCATGATCATGATCGCGCTCGTCACCCGCAAGTCGAGCGCTTCGTTCTTCTTGGCGAGGCGCGCCTTCGCCTCAGCGGCTCCGCGGCGGATGTTCCTAGGGACGGAGGTGTCCTCCGAGATCTGGTCGAGGACGTCCATGACTTGCTTCAGCCTCCCTTCGGTGTCCATGTGACCAGCTCCCGGTTTTGCCGTTCGTCCTCAACTCTGTGCCCTCGACTGTCCGCCTTCCTTGTAGGTGGTGACCACCATCAAGGTTTTCGTGTCCTTGATCCCCGAGATCGGGGCGAGGCTCGAGAGCACGAAGTCTTTCAGCCCTTTGTAGTTCTTGAACCGTGCCTTGGCGACGATGTCGGTATCCCCCGTCACGAGGAACACGTCATAGATCACGTCGAACTTCGCGATCTCCGTGGCGATCCGATCGGCTTCCTTCGTGTCCACTTTCAGGGTGATGACGGCGGCGACCTGGTCCTCGCCGTACAGGGCGGTGAGGGCCTGTTCCATGTCGCTCCCCATCGTCATCACGCCGAGGATGGCCCGCCTCGGTAATTAAGGTTTATTCGTCCGCCGATTTCAACGGGAGACGCGAGCCCCGCACTTCGCACAGAACTCATCGTCGGCGAGGAGGCTCTCCCCGCAGGATGCGCATTCACGAGGACTGAGCCGCGTGCCACACTTCCGGCAGAACACGTCATCTTCTTTGAGCGGCGCGCTGCACGTCGGACAGGTGAGCTTCTCCGCGATCATCGCGACGGGGGCCGGACCCGGCTTGGCGGCGGGAATCTCTACCGTCTTGCCTTCGGCGGCCCGCTTCGAAAGGCGTGCCATCGTGAGCGCGCCATCGTAGTCCTGAGCCTCGAACCGGGCCTTCGCGGCCTCGAAGAGTTCCGTTGCCTGCACGACGTCACGACCGCCCGCCCGCGCCGTGGCCAGGGCGCCTTCGGCAAGCTCGAGGGAGAACTTCGACTGTGGAAAGTTCGGTGCGACCTCTTTGTGGAGCCGTTCCTTCGTCGTGGTCTGATCGCCGGCGACCGCGGAGAGCTGCTCCAACTTCGCGACCTCGCCCTTCGATGCCACCTGGGACTTCAGGACGAGGAGTCGGTCTTTCGCCTTGCCGGCCAGGTCCTTCGCGACGCGATAGTTCCCGCGTCCGGCGGCGGTCTCCGCCTCGCGGATCCACTCGTTGACCTCGGGACTCCGGACCCCCTGGCGCTCGAGGGTCGCGGCGATCGCCTTCGTCGTGACGACGGCGTTGTGGGCCTCGTCGGGCAGCTCGGTGTCTTTCTTCGCGGCTCGGATCCTGCGAGTCTTCATCTTCTTGCGGAGGAACCGCATCTCGAAGAACCCCACCGCGATGACCAACGCGACGCCGACCAGGACCACCGCGATCGTGGTCGGGTCCGTGCCGGGGTCCGCCATCGCAACGCGCGCATTCCGGCCGCGGCCTTAAAAGCGTTTCCCTGTATTTTTCCAGGGTGATTTCGTCTCGCCGTCCGGACTCTCAGCTGAGGATTTCCTCGAGTCGCCCTTGCTTCTGTCCGATCCGGATTTCCCGCGCGATTCTCCGGCCCGTCGACATGCCCGGTTCCGTCAGGTCGGAGTAGGGCGAGCCCGCGATGAAGAGGTTCGTCCCCGCCACGATCCGTGTGGAGATCTCGAAGACCTTGAAGGCGAGCTTGTCCGTGACGATCGTCTCGAGGCAGAACGGCCCGATCATCCCTCCGAACAGTTCCAACGACCGCTCGACGACGCGTTCCCCCATGTCGAAGGCGATCGGCAGCAGGGACTCCCTCAAGACGACCGGCATGTTGCCCGTCACCACGAACGTCGGGAGGAGCCCCATCTTCCGCAGGGCCTCCTGGGCTCCCAGCTTGTACATCTCATCGATGTTCGCCTCGTCCCGCCGGTCCACGCCGAGCATCTCGAGGGCCCCCTGCGACAGCCGGTACCCGGTCGCCGCTAGGGGCGAGTAGAAGTAGTGCATGTAGTACCGCGTCCCGACGACGTACTCCTGAATCGCATACTTCATGCCGGGCTGGATCGACTCTTTGAAATCTTCGTAGTTCTTCGCGATGAACGAGCCGCGCCCGCCCTTCGCCCCGTAATATTTCACGAAGACCGGGCGATCGATGTCCTGCGGCCGTTCGATCTTGTCCGGCATCGGGACGCCCGCGGACGTGAGCCACTCGCGCTGCTTCTCCCGGTCTGACTCCCACCGAAGGACCTCGCGGTTTCCGAAGGTCGGGATGCGCAGTTTCGCGAAGATGTCGGATCCCATGTACTCGACGAACGAGCCGTGGGGGACGGTGACCACGTGCCGCGAGACGAGGTCGTCCGCCTGATCGACGATGTCCGCGTAGGAGTCGACGATCAGGAAGTCGTCGGGTTTCGCGAGGGGAAAGGCATCGTAGAAGCGCGGCCGCTTGCCGATCGCGATCCCGAGCGTCCGGAAACCCTCCTGGCGGGCGCCGTGGAAAATCTGGAGGGAGGAATGGGAACAGACCGTCGCGATGACGATATCCTCGTAACCATCGAGGATTGACGCGATGGTTTTCTTGGATACCATTATGGTACGAATCATTTCGACGGTTAAAGCTTTTCACCGCGACGGAGCGCGTCGGCCACTCGCACGGCCCGCACCGTCTCGCGGACGTCGTGGACGCGGACCACCTGTGCTCCCTTCGTGATCGCGAACGTCGCCGCCGCGAGGCTTCCCGATAGTCTCTCTCCCGGTCCCCCGCCGCCCAGTCTCTCGATGAACGATTTCCTCGACACTCCAACCACGACCGGGTGGCCCAAGTCGACGATTCGATCCAAATGACTCAGGAGAGTCAAGTTGTGATCGGGCGTCTTGCCGAAACCGAATCCCGGATCGACCGCGATGGCGTCGGAGCGGACTCCGGCGGCTTCGAGCGCTCGAATCCGATCGGCGAGGAAGGCCCGCACCTCCCGGGCGACGTCGGCATATTGCGGGTGCTCCTGCATCGTCTTCGGATTCCCCGACATGTGCATGACGACGACTCCGGCCTTGCGCTCCGCCACGGCGCGGACCATGGCGGGATCTCGGAGTCCGGAGACGTCGTTCACCAGGGAAGCGCCCGCGTCGATCGCCTTGGCCGCTACCGCGGCCTTCATCGTGTCGATCGAAAGGGGCACGTCCACCTTGGCCGCCAGATCATGGATGACCGTCCCGATGCGGCGCCACTCTTCCTCCCCGGAAACTGCATCGGAGCCCGGCCGCGTCGATTCGCCTCCGACGTCGAGGAGGTCCGCCCCTTGCTCGACCAACTCGAGGCCATGTCGCAACGCGGCGTCCGGCTCGAAGTAGCGGCCGCCATCCGAGAACGAATCGGGGGTGACGTTCAGGATGCCCATCACGCGAGTTCGGTCGAGGACGAGTTCTCCGGTCCGATGACGCCAAACTCGGGCGGCTTCGGCCATCGGCTCCGCAAAC
>VBLS01000163.1 GCA_005878635.1 Methanobacteriota archaeon
GACCGCATCGGGCCACGTCCCCAGCTTCACAATGTCCGATCGGTAGTCTACGAGATAGCCGGGGATGCGCACGTAACCGAGCTTGCGAAGCGCCTCCGCCCGGTCATGGCCGTCCAGGATCACGAAGTCCCGATCCGCCACCAGGCTCGGGCGTTTCAGGACGCCCTCCCGCCGGATCTGTTCGGAAAGTTCCTCGAGGAGGGCCGGCCGGATCCGCTCATGGCCCCGCAGTCGGCCGAGTTCGACCACGGCGAATCGGAGGGACGGGGCGGTCCGTGTCGACTGTTTCGCGGCGCGCACTCACTCTCACATGCGAGGCCGACCGCATAACCTTTTTCAGAACCGAGCGGGCTACTTCGCCGCCGCGGCCATCGGAGCGGGCGCGGCGCCCTTCCGCAGGGAGACGCGCTTGGGGAAGTATCGTAGCACGACGATGTCCCCGACGCTCTGGACCCAGCGGTACGGGACGCTCACCGCGCGGCTCCCTTCGACGAGGAGGGGATTCGTCTCCCCGATGAAGATTCCGTCCACGGCGCCGTTGTCGACGTCCACGACCAAGTTGTTCACGTTGCCCAGGAACACGCCGTTTTGCGTGTAGACCTGGAGCCCGATGATTTCGGATAGCTCTTCGAGCAAGCTGACGCACCATCCCTTCTGCGGTGTGTATCCAGGAATTCCATCTTAAACGCTTCGGTGACGCCAGCATTCGCCGCGAGCTCGTCCGGTGTCGTCGATGATCGAGAGGCAATCGGGCCCTTTCAACCGTCGGTCGAGACGGCGTCAGACGATGTGGGTGACGATTTCTTCCAGCTCGCGATCACAATATTTGCATACCACGCGGAGCGGGTTTTTCGAGCGGACCACGAACTCGGTCTCGATCGGCTCTCGGACGTTCGAGATGCAATTCGGGTTCGCGCACCGGAGGATTCCGACGGCCCGATCCGGCAAGGTGACGCGGCGCTTCTCCGCCACGTTGTAATTCCGGATCACGTTCACCGTCGCGGCGGGCGCGATCAGGGCGATCTTCTCGATCTCGCGGGCCCCGAGCTCCCGGTCCTCGACCTTGACGATGTCCTTCCACCCCATCGCGCGGCTCGGGACGTGCATCGCGACCGTGACCGTCGATGTCACGGAGTCTCCGATGCCGAGGATCTTCAGGACTTTCAAAGCGCGGCCGGCCGGGATGTGATCGATCACGGTCCCGTTCTTGATCGGCGTGACCCGGAGCTCCTTCATTCCCCGCCTCCGAGGATCAGGTCGAGCAAGGCCATGCGGACCGGAAGGGCGTTCGAGGCCTGCTTGAAGTACACGGCGTGCTTCGTCCGATCGACCTCGGGCGCGATCTCCGAGAGCCGCGGGAGCGGGTGCATGATGATCAGGCCGCGCTTCGCGTCCCGCAGGATCGCCTCGTCGACCCGGTAGGAGCCGGCGACCTCCTCGTACTCCTGCGGATCCGGGAACCGTTCCTTCTGGATCCGGGTCACGTAGAGGACGTCGGAGTCTCGCATGACCTCCTCGAGTCGATGCGCCGTCCGGAAGGCGAGGCCCCGCTCCTTCACATGTTCGAGGATCTCCCTCGGCATCTCCAACGTGGGAGGGCTCACGAACGTCAGGTGGGCGCCGAGCTCGGCGAGGGCATACGTCAGGGAGTGGACGGTCCGGCCGTACCGGAGGTCCCCGACCAAGGTCACGTTCTGTCCCTCGATCGAACCTTTCTCGTCCCAGATCGTGTACAGGTCCAACAGCGTCTGCGTCGGATGCTGCCCCGCGCCGTCCCCGGCGTTGATCACGGGCCGCTCGGTGAACTCCGCGGCGAGGCGCGCCGCTCCCTCTTGCGGGTGGCGCAGGACGATCGCGTCGCTGTACGACTCGACCATCCGAATCGTGTCGGCGAGCGTCTCCCCCTTTTGGACCGAGGTGCCCTCCGTGCCGCTGAAACCCAGGACCCGCCCGCCCAGGCGCGCCATCGCGCTCTCGAACGAGAGCCGCGTCCGCGTCGAAGGCTCGTAGAACAGCGTCGCGAGGATCTTCCCTTCCAGGGATTTGGACCGACGGCTGCCCGCCGCGACGGGCACCATCTTCTTCGCGGCCTTCAAGACGAGTTCGATGTCCGCCCGCGACAGGTCGCGAATCGAGAGGATGTCGCGTCCCTGGAAGCTGGACATCAGGCCCCATATTCGGAGGTTCAACTTAAAGGATACCCGAGGGGCCCACGGTCAATCGGAACGACCCTCGGCCTTCGGGCCGCGCCGCGCTCACGGCTTCGAATCCTTCCGGCCCAACTGGGTGACGTTCGAGGGCAAGATCACGATGCCGCCTTCGGCTTCCATGTACCGCTTCCAGTCCGTCGTGTTCTTCTGCGCCTGCTTCGCGCGCTCGACCGCGATCGTGGCGACGACCTTCCTCACGACCTCGTCAACGTCGACGCCGAGAATCTCGCGGAACAGGTACTTCATGCGTTCGCGGTCCATGTGTCCGCGGCCATTCGGAGGCCCTTATAAGAGAAAATTGTCAACCGTCTCAACGGCGAGACGGTTCCTCCCGCGTCCGACGGGTCGGGCGTTGGAGGCTTTGTCAAGGCCGGGAGAATGGCGCCGTTCGGCGGGAAGCTACCGCCCCCTCGAAAATCAGAATAAAAGAGGCAGGCCGAGGGGTTCTCGGTCCTGCCTGTGGGTTGTGGAGGAGGGGTTATTGGGTTGGGGTTGGGGAAGGCGTCTGGAACGCCGGCTCGATGACCTCGACGGCCTTCCAGTCGCCGCCGAAGTCCTTCGTGATCCCGGTCGCGAGCTGGAATCGGACCCGCAGGCGGCCGTTCTCGAAGAAGATGTAGGCGTTCTTGAGTTGGGACATGTAGAGCGAGATCCGCTTGCCCTTCTGCGTGAGGGCCCGCTCCGTGCATCGGATCAGGCCCGCGCGCTCCAAGGCGTGGATGCGGCGGTAGCACGCCGCGATCGGTATGCCGTACTCGCGGCTCAGGTCGATCGCGGACTTCGCCTTCTTGAAGGTGGCCACGAGAATCTTGGCCGAATACTCGTCCGTGACGAGTCGTGACGCTTCAAGCGGATCCACGATCACTTCCTCCTCGCCTTGGCTGAAGAATCGACGAATTAGAGGGTATATAAGTGGGGCGAGGTGAGAATCGCGAGTGATTCTCAATCGTGAGAACGACGCAGGACCGGGACGTCAGCCGCCGCAGCAGCCGCTTTCCTCGTTGGCGCCGCAGTCGCAGTTCGGCCCGCAGGAGCCCTCGTGCTCTTTGTGGAGGACCGGCAGCAAGACCGTGTTTGCCGGGGCCGGGGCGGCCCCCTTCTTCTTGTTCGCGAGGAGCTCGATCAGGCTTCCCATGGTAGGATCCCGCGATGGAGGCCGTCCGTATTTCTAGATGTCGTCACGCGAGATGCTTTTTGAGACGCGCTTCGAAGGGGCCCTTAGGCATCGCGCCGACGACCTGGTCGACGAGCTTGCCGTCCTTGAAGAAGAGCAGCGTCGGGATCCCCATGACCATGAACTGTTGCGGGACCCTCGGGTTCTCGTCCGTGTTGAGCTTCACGAACGTCACCTTGCCCGCGTAGGTCTTCGCCAGCTCGTCGATCATCGGGGCGGCAGGGCGCGCACCACTCGGCCCAGAAGTCGACGATGACGTAGGGATGCTCCTTAATCGCCTGGTCGAAATCGGCGTCGGTGACATGGATGGGCGCGTTCGCGGTGGCAATTTCTACTTGCTTGTCCGCCATATTTGACACCTGATGCTATTACGAAGACGGTCCCATATAAATCTCAGCGCACCACGTCTGCATGGGGCTCTAGCGAGTCAGGGACCCACATCGCCCTGAGCTCGGGACAGTATCCAAGCCTTCCGGACGGCACGCTTATCCCATGCCTGACCATGGAGCGATCCATGAGCGCCGATTCGTGGGGGCGGATGGCCGGGTGGTACGACGCCAAGCAGGGCGACACGGGAGATTTCTGGCACCGGACCCTCATCGATCCGACGTTCCTGCGGGTCGTCGGGGACGTCCGTGGACTTTATGTTCTCGACTTGGGATGCGGGAATGGATACCTTTCGCGGCGGTTCGCGCAGGCCGGTGCGAAGGTCGTCGCCGTCGACGCCTCGGCCCCTGTCATCGAGCGGGCCCGCGCTCGAGAATCCCAAGAGCCGCTCGGGATCGAGTACCACGTCGCGGACGCGGCCCGGCTCGAGTTTCTGCGGGCCGGGACGTTGGATCTCGTGGCCTGTCACATGGCACTCATGGACATCGAGCATGCGGACGGTGCGATCGGCGAGGTAGCTCGAGTCCTCCGGACCGGCGGCCGTTTTGTCGCGAGCCTCTCCCATCCCTGCTTCGACCAAGGGCCCAGTTCCACGTGGCTGACGGAACCCCTTTTCCGTACGACGAAGGTCTGGCGAAAGATCGAGAAGTATCGAGAGCCCTTCGCCGACGAAATCCCTTGGGAAATCGCCCCGGGACAGATCGTCACCACGACGGGATACCATCGGCCTCTGTCCTGGTACGCCCGCGCGGTGCGGGGAGCGGGCCTCCTGATCCGATCGCTCGAGGAAGCCTGGCCCACCCAGGAATTTGTCGAGGGGAGTTCTCAAGGTCCGTACGTCGCCGAGATCCCGCTCCATCTCATCTTCGAGGCCATCAAAGTCTGACCAAGGATCCGGGGGCATTCTCGCACGCCAGACGTCGACCGGAGGTCGCAGCAGGCGCCCTGCGGGAGTGTTATAGTTATTTGACTATAACTTCCGCGGATGCCGACGTTCCTTCCTGTTGGGCCCTCGCGCCGGGCGGACCAATGCCGCCTGACCCCGGTCGGCCTCCGCAATACTCATATAGAAGCCCTCGTATAGACCCGCGGGAATTCTCATGATGGGCGGTCAGCCAATCATCATTCTGAAGGAAGGGACCGAGCGCGAGAAGGGCAAGGGCGCGGTGTTCAACAACATCGCGGCGGCGCGCGCGGTCGCGGATGCGGTCAAGTCGACCCTGGGGCCGAAGGGCATGGACAAGATGCTCGTCGACTCCCTCGGCGACGTGACAATCACGAACGACGGGGTCACGATCCTCAAGGAAATCGAGATCGAGCACCCGACCGCGAAGATGCTCGTCGAGGTCGCCAAGACCCAAGACGACGAGGTCGGGGACGGGACGACGAGCGCCGTCGTCCTCGCGGGCGAGCTGCTCAAACAGGCCGAGTCTCTAATCGAGCAAGAGGTCCACCCGACGATCATCGTGAATGGGTACCGGATGGCGGCCACGGAGGCGGTCCGCCGGCTGCGGGAACTTGCCTTCGACGTCAAGAGGACGGACAAGGAGACCCTGCGCTCGATCGCCCGCACCGCGATGTCGGGTCGGAGCGTTGGCGAGAACGCGGACTTCCTCAGCGGCATCGCCGTCGACGCCGTCCAGGCGATCGTGGACGAGGTGGCCGGCAAGCTTCGCGCCGACGTCGACAACGTCCTGGTCCAGAAGAAGCACGGCGGGAACCAGAAAGACACCGCCATGATCGACGGCATCGTCCTCGACAAGGAGCGG
>VBLS01000202.1 GCA_005878635.1 Methanobacteriota archaeon
CAGGGCACCGTCCGCCTCCAAGATTCGTTGCTGAAATTGACTTCCGTATTTCGTCGTGACGACATCGAACAGGTCGCGGAGGGTTCCCTGGAAGTCGACCTCGAACTCTCGTTCGCCTCTTGTCGCGACGGCGATCGGAGAAGCGACCACGATCCTAACCATGGGCCCGCCCTGCGAGGTATGCGTCCACGGCCGCGAGGGTCGATGGGATCGGCGCCGGCGGCGGAGCCGCATCCTGCCACACGGCCGGCGTCTTGAGACCGTTGCCGGTGATCAGGAGGACGACGCGCTCATCACGGTCGATCCGACCGTCTTCGCGGGCCCGCTTCAGCGTCGCGACGACCGTCCCTCCGGCGGGTTCGGAGAACACGCCTTCCGTGCGCGCGAGGAGCCTCACGCCTTCCAGGATCTCGGCGTCCGTCGGGTCGTCCGCGAATCCCTGCGTCGCGCGCATCGAGCGGATCGCCTCGAATCCGGATCCCGGGTCTCCGATGGCGAGGGATTCGACGATCGTGTCCGGCTTCCTCACGGGCCTCGGGCGGCCGTCGGCCGATTCGAACCCGCGGACGATCGGGGCACATCCGGCGGGCTGGGTGCCCACCAGCCGCGGCGGCGGGTCGGGCGCCTCGCCGAGTTCGCTCAGTTCGCGGCGCCCTTTCTCCAGGGACGTCAGCAAGAGTCCGGATCCGAGCGGGGCCACGATGACGTCTGGCAGATCAAATCCGAGCTGTTCCCACGTCTCGAACAGGAGGGTCTTGGACCCTTCGGCGTAATACGGCCGAAGGTTGATGTTCACGAATCCCCAGCCCCGCCGGTCCGCCACCTGGAAGGCGACGCGATTCGCGTCGTCGTACGTGCCGTCGATCGGGACGACGATTCCGCCATAGAGCTGCGGCAACCGGAGCTTCGCGGGTTCGAGCGAGGCAGGGGCGAAGACGTAGCAGGGGAGGCGGGCCTTGGCGGCCGCCGCCGCGGTTGCCGCGGCCAAGTTGCCCGTCGACGCGCAGCCTACGGCCGGGAGAGACCACTCCCGGGCCTTCGCCATCGCGACCGCAACCGGGCGGTCTTTGAACGAGTACGTCGGATTGACGGTGTCATCTTTGATCCAAAGTTCCCGCGAGCCGATCGCGTCCTCCAGGTTCCTGGCCCGTCGCAACGGCGTGTAGCCCGCCGCGAGATCGACGATCCCACGGTCGTCGGACACGGGAAGGAGCTCGCGGTACCGCCACAACGTGGGCGGTCGGCCCCCGAAGGAGCCGCGGTGGAATGCGCCTCGGACCGCGTCGATCTCGTACCGAACCTCCAGCGGCCCGAAACATGACTCACATATTGCGAGTTGGATCGGCGGATATTCCTTCCGGCATTCCCGACACTGCAAGCCGCGAACGTACCCCGCGAATGACCCTCCCAATTTTCGATGTGGACGGAAGGGAATCCCCCAGTTAACCCTGAGGGCGACAATTATTCAAATCGCGATAATCGAGGAATTCGGATTGGAAATAGGCGATTCAGACGTCGCGCGCCGCGGGGCAGAATGGACCCTACGGACAGCCGGTCCAGGCGTCGTCGGCGAACTCGCTCACCGCGCAGAAGTCAGGGACGAGCACCGCATTGCCCGACCGGAGCAACTCGCCATTCAGATTCGTGCCCTGGCAGTAGACGAGGGCGACCATGCGCCCGTAGCTCCCGCCGGTCTGGCCATCGTCCTCATCCACGAGGGCCTGCGTTCCTACCGGGCAGGTCCGGTTCGTGAATTCCTTCGCCTCCGCATAGCCCGGCTGTCCGACCTCCGGACTGTTCACGAGCGTGAGCCGGATCCGGGTGGAGCCGACGTCGAGCGTGTCGCCGTCGACGATATGGGTGACGGCATCCGTGAAGCAGGCTGCGGTTCCCCGACATTGCGGGCCAATCACAGGGGGTGGGTTGCCTCCGGGCGGATTGCCTCCTGGTGAATTCCCCGATGGACTGCTCCTCGGTGCGAATGAGTTGAAGGAGATGGCGGCCACAATCACAATCCCGAGGATGGCGATGATGACGACCGCTGACCCTCGCGGCATCCGCGGCATTGGGAGGACGATGCGTTACGCCCAATTCAAAGATTCCGGCGGTTCGAAGGAGGCAAAGCCCTCGCCCTGTCGTCGGTCTTTCATACGCACGGTGTCACGAGGACGCGACTCGAAATTGCCCTGGCCTGAAGTCGGCTCGGCCAGATTGGGACCATTACCGGCTTTGTTCGCGAGGCCGAATTTTCAATCAGAACGCATCGAAGTCTTTGCAGGCGGCGCTTCGGCGGAGAGCGATTGTCCAGGGTGGGTGCGCAAGATAGGTCCGTCGTATCTGGGTCGTCCAATACGGTAGAATCTTCGCGAAAGTTCGGTCGCGTTTCTACCGCCGCGCGAGGGTCGCCGAAGCGCAAAGCTGAACCACTTGGTTGGCGAATTCAACGGCGGCCCGATAGTCCGCGGCCTTGAATGCCTTCTTGGCCTGCGTGAGCGCGGCCTTCGCCACGTGGACATTGAGGCCCCGAGCCTTCGCTTCCTGCAAAGATCCGGTCGCTTGCCGGATCCACGTGCGAGCCGATTCCACGTTCGAGGTCTCCGGTAACATCACCGCGGAAGTCCCGCTCATGGGCGGAGGAGTGCCTGCACCACCAGGGTCCAAGAGCCTGATGATGTAGTCTGCGCGCTCTATGGCGACGGCGTAGTTGCCCGCCTCGAACGCGGCCCGAGCGTCCTTGAGCCCTCTCCGGGCTACCTGTACGTCCGCCCCCCGATCCCTCGCACGCTTCGCTGCGTCGAGCGCCTGTGTCATGCGGTCAAGCGCGGCGCTCCGAGCCGAGTTAGCGGGCTGGGGCAGCGGAGTCCCTCCCTTCGACTCAATTCGCGGACCGGAGATGAAGATTTGCAAGACCTCGACGCTGGCCCCCCCCTGGTATCGGAGATTCCCGGTTTTCAATCGGGCCTGCTTCGCTTACCGGGAAAGAATCGGCCCAAAAGTGGGCCCGGCCAGATTTGGACTGGCGACCTTCCGGTTATCAGCCGGACGCTCCAACCAGGCTAAGCTACGGGCCCGTGGGGTCGCGAAAACTGGTGACGCGACTTAAACGTTCCCCATCGGGACGACGGAATCACCGTTTCGAAAGCGTCCGCGGTCCGATCCACTCGGTCGAATCAATCCTCCGAAGCGCTCGGAGGACATCATCCGTGCGCCAATAACGGGGCAGAAACGCTTATTATCATCACACCAAATCGGACGGACTGGGACGACATGGAGGCCCTCGAGGCCATTAAGTCGGTGAAGAGCGTGAGCAAGTACAAAC
>VBLS01000207.1 GCA_005878635.1 Methanobacteriota archaeon
CCGATACTTCGCATCGATCCTGGGTCCGACAACCCCCAATCGCCTTTTCTCAATCGCAGGACAGGCCGGAGGACTCACGACAAATCCTATTCATGGATTGGAGGTGGACTTCCCCACGATTTTCGATCAACTCGATGCGCGGGGCATTTCCTGGCGCTACTACGGCATCGCCAACGAATTAGAGACGACAACCCTCCTTCAACTTCGACATGTTGTCTCCAATCCCGCGATGTCGTCGAAGGTCATCCCTCTGTCCATGCTCGCTCGGGACATCCGCTCCGACGATCTTCCTTCCGTGACATACATTGACCCAAACGGCTTCCTAGCTGCCGATCTTCAAATCAATGAACACCCCCCAGGGAACGTGACGACCGGGCAAACTTGGACGGAGTCTGTGGTCCAATCTATTATGACGAGCTCGATGTGGGCTTCCTGTGTGATCATCCTCACCTGGGACGAGTCCGGCGGCTTCTACGACCATGTGCCGCCTCCCCAAGTTGACCAATGGGGCTACGGATTCCGCGTCCCCATGTTGGCGATCTCTCCGTTTTCGAGGCGGGGCTCAATCGACCACGACGTCATGGACCATACCTCGATCCTCAAATTCATCGCAAGGAACTGGAACCTTCCGGCACTGACACCCCGAGAGGCCCTGGCGAGCGACATGATGTCCATCTTCGACTTTCCTGGCGTCAACGGGGGAAACCTGATGGGATCGTCGCTTCGGGGGGAACGAACGAACGCCCCCAGACTGCAGGCCGAACGAGCCTATCCGTCGGACATCCTTAGGAGGGAGGGGATCGGTCCCTCGGTTGGGCCTTGCGGCGACATTCATCCGGAGGCGCGTTTCACCCTCTCGCGAGGAGATCGGAGAGAAGCAAGAGTCGATGGATGCGTTCGTCGAGCGGTGGATAGCGGCTGAAGACGCCGTGTCCGGGTCCGGAGATACTGAGGCCCCACGACGCCTTCGTCGGCGCGTTTCGAGCTGCGAGTTTCAGGAGGGCTGAAGCCAGAGCGGCCGGTTTCCCGGTGGCCCGCCCGCTCATCTCGTCTGCGAGGTACTCTCTTTCGCGATGCACAGCCGGATCAAAGAATTTGCTGAATGGGTCGAAGAAGAGAATCCGTGATAGGACCCGCGAGAAAACCTTGAACTCCGCATCGTGGTGCTTAAGGTGCATCAATTCGTGAGCGGCAACAGTCTCGAGTTCATCTTTTTCCAAGATCGAAAGAAGCCCCCGGGACACGAGGACGTTCCGCTCTTTCCCGCCGATTGCGAGGGCCAAAGCCTCATCAGATTCGACGAGCCGCAGATGGACCGGCGGAATCCCTTCAAACTCACGAAGAAGGTCCGCAAATTGCTGGAGCCATCGCTCGTCGTCGTGAAGTTCTCGGGGCGCAAATCGACGAATTACCGCTGCGTTCCCGTAGCGCCACACGATTGCCGAGATCGAGCCAGTCGCGATCGATCCCCCTGCTACGGCTCCAAGAACCGCCATTGGCACTCCATTGTGTGCGTATGCAACCATTCGGGCCTCAGCGGCGCATAGGGAGAAACTCACGGCAACGAAAGCCCAGAAGAAGATTGACAATGCGTAAAGGCCAGTGAGGAGACTCACTCGGAGTTTCGCGTTCCGCGCGTTCGTGACGAAGACGTAAAGCAGCGTCCCCATGCAGGCGCCGCAGACCGCGACCACACTAAGGGTTAGGGGCGAGGACCAGTAGGCGATCAGCGCTTCCCCGATGGTTTCGAGGAAGCTAGACATCCCTCTTCTCCCTCAATCGACGCTTCTCCACCTGCGCGCGGAGGGCGTTGATCTTCGGGTCGGAGGTGGGTGCCGGATTCTCGAGGATGTACGACACCGCAGCCCCGCCGAACGTGTCGACGACGCGGTCGATCATCGAAGCCATTGCCTTGCGATACGCTCGACCCTCCTTCAGCCGGTAAAAGACCTTCTTTTCACTCGCCTTCCGGATTGCAATCAGGTCCTTGTCGACCAGCCGGTACAGGGTCGTCGTTACACTCGTGTACGCAATCTGTCTCGATTTGAGGACCTCGTCGTAAATTGTCCCCGACGTCGCGGAGCCGAGATTCCGAACGGCCCGGAGGACCGCGAGTTCCAACTCTCCAAGTTCCATGCGGACTACTATATGCATAGTAATCTTATTAGAACTTGCCGATGGCTCGATTCGTCTCAGGCGAGGGCCGCGGCCTGGGTCGCGGTTTCCGAGAATCGCTTCGCGAGGATGTCCAACGCCGCGACGAGGACCGCCTTCGTGCTGAGGGATCCATCCGTCTCGAACTCCATCACGATGCGCGTGGGGTCGTTGCCGGCCTTGACCGACTCGACCTTGTACAGGTCCATGAACTTCTTGCACGTCTTGCAGTCGCTCGCGAGCTCGAGGGTCTCCTCCTCGTCCGTCGCGGTCGATTGCATGTGGCTCTTGCAGAAAGGGACCTCCGGATCCAGGGCGTCCAGGCTCTTCGTCCCCGCCTTGAGGATCGGATAGTACCGATAGCCGACGCCGTGCGTCGACTGCCACTTCGCGTGGTCCTTCCCGTCTCCCAGGATTGCGGTCGCGTAGACGAGCATCGCCTGCCCGTCGCCGAGCTTGACGATGGGGATCTTCAGGTCCGCCGGCCGGAGCTTGGTGTCCCCGATCGGCTCGAGGTCCGCCGAGGTGACCAGGCCGGGGCCGCGTTTGTTGACGGAATAGATGATCGTGCAGTTCGGGCAGCCCTCGCCGTGGCAGTTCGGGCAATCCGCCCGGCGGTTGTACAGCCCGAGGTCCGTCGGGATCGGGATCAGGCCGAGGCGGTGGGCGATCATCTCGTCGAAGAGGGGGCTCACGCTCTCGTATTCCTTGCCGTCCTCCGCGCGGATCGGCCCCAGGTGGAACTCGACGTCCTCGATCGCCATCTTCGGGACGTCCGCCACGAGGACCCGTCGCAGGGCGTTCGCGTAGGCCGGCTCCGTCTCCTCGATCAGCAGCCGCATGGCCTCCGGCGCCGCCGATAGGACCTTGATCTTCATCTCAGACCCGCCTCCCCCGGCGGCCTCCCTTCGGCTTCGTGCCGTCGTGAGGGACCGGGGTCACTTCCTCGATCCGCCCGATGCGCAGTCCGGCGCGGGAGAGCGCGCGGATGGCCGCCTGGGCCCCGGGACCCGGGGACTTCGAACGGTTCCCGCCCGGAGCGCGCACGCGGACGTGGATCGAATCGATGCCCTTCTCCT
>VBLS01000208.1 GCA_005878635.1 Methanobacteriota archaeon
CCCGTGGAGGTCGCATCGTCATGGTCTCGAGCGGCCTAGGCGAGCTTTCGTACCTTGAGGAGAGTCTTCGCGCCCGGTTCGACAGCCCGACGCTCACGCGACCCGCACTCGACTCGCTCGTCGCCTCCTACCTTGCGGCGCTGGATCAAGGAGCGCAGAAGCGCGAGGGCTGGCCGTCTTCGTATTCCGTGTCGAAGGTCTCGCTCAATG
>VBLS01000209.1 GCA_005878635.1 Methanobacteriota archaeon
GAAACTCCTTCCCGCCGAAGCGACGCGAGCACGGCGTCCAGGTCCTTCACGCGGTAGTTGATCATGAACGGCGCGCCGTCGCCGAAGTACTTCGTGTCGGCGGGGAAGATGGACCAGACCGTGTGCCCTTCGACCTTGCCGTCCTCCCCGCCGCGCCACGCGAAGAGGGCCACCGTGTCCTCGATCCGAATCCCCAGATGTCGACGGTACCATTCGACCATCGCCTTCGGATCCTTCGCCTTGAAGAAGATGCCTCCGAGGCCCGTCACGCGGGCCCGATGCTTCCGTTCGGCCATAGCCCGGGAATGGAACCCCGCAATATGAGTGAGAGGTCGACGCGGATGCGGAGTGAAGGGCGATGAGGTGAAGCTTCTCGGAGTAGCCTTCAAGCCCGTGGACGGCGTAGGGTGGCCCCATGGAGACGGGGGAGTCCCAGGGAAAGGTCGGAGACTTTTCGGAGATCCTCAAGGAAGAGGTCACGAATCCGCGGAAGGACACGCCCTTCGTCGTCCTCATCTCGCTGCTCGCCACGCTGGCTCTGGCCCGGGCCTTCGTCCTCCTCACCGGAGCGGCCGAGACCACGACGGAGACGTCCACATACATCGGCCGGAACCTGATCATCGGCGGCTACCACATTCACCACTTCTTCTACGGCTTCGCTCTCATCTGCGCCGCGGCGTGGATCGCGATCCAGTACCCGACGCGGAACCTGCCGCGCCTCGCCGCGGTCTTGTTCGGCGGCGGCCTCGGTCTTTGCGTCGACGAGATGGGGTATTTTCTCGGAGGCCAGGTGAACTACTTCGACCGGACGACCTATTTCATCGCCACCTCGATCATCTTGGTCCTCCTGGCGGCCCTGAGCTTCCGCTCCTTCCGCGTGGCCACGCGGGAGGACCTCCGGTGGCTCGTCGGTCGCCGGCCGAGGGGCATCGCCATCCTGGCCGTCCTGCAGATCCTCGCGTCCCTGGCATTGGTCGCGAGCGGTCTCGTCCTGTTGGTCACCGCGGGCCTCCCTCCGTCCATCGACGTTCAAGGGGAGGCCGCCGCCTTCGCCCTGGGGACGGCCCTGGTCCTCCTGGGGATCCTCAGCCTCATCGTGGCTTGGGGCCTCTGGACCCTCCAGCCATGGGCCCGGAAGGTCGCGATCCTTTTCGCGATCGTGTCCCTGGGCACGGACGTGGTCTCCATCGTCACAGGCAATTACGAAAACGCCGTGGCTCTCCTCATCGACCTGCTCCTGATCTGGTACCTAACTCGGCCGGCCGTGAGATCCGCCTTCGTCCGCGTCGACCGTTCCGCCCAGGGAGTGCAGGAGTCCAACTGAGCAAATGCGAGTACGACTCTGTGGTTACCGACGCAGGGTCGAATCGTGCAGACCCACCGCTATCAGGGTCGAGATTTCCATTTGAGATTCCGATGCCACCGATACAACTTTCCCAGATCCGGTATTGAGCGGCCTGAGCGGGATCGTGAAGGTCGTGATCTTCGGCGCCACCGGACAGACGGGGCGCCTTCTGACGGAACGAGCCGACGCCAATGGTCACCAGGTCACGGCCTTCGTGCGCGACCCTGCTCGAATGGATCTCCCCAGCGGATCAGCGCGCGTCATTCAGGGAGACGTCCTCGATTCCGCGGCGGTCGACCACGCGGTGGCTGGCCAAGAGGCCGTCCTCGTCGCCCTCGGAACCGCCACACGACGAGGCTCTCAGGTTCTCCCGCAGGGAATCCGCTACATCCTCGATGCCATGGAGAGGCATGGGGTGCGACGGATCGTCGTCCTCTCCGCGGCGGGCGCGCTTCGTGAACGTGCGGGATCCTTCATCGGCAGCGTCGGCCTCGGGGTGGCTCGGTTCTTCTTGCCGGGTGTGTATCGGGAGCACCGCGCGATGCTCGAAGACCTCCGGACACGGAATTTTGATTGGATCGCGGTGCGGCCGGCGATCCTCACAAATGGACCGTGGACCGGTCGATATCGAGTCGTCACCGAGGGGATCCCTCGAGGCGGCTACCGCATCTCCAGGGCGGACATCGCCGATTTCATGATCCGCCAGTTGACGAGCGACGAGTTCGCCCGGAAGATGCCCGCGATTGCGAACTGACGGCATCGAACGCCTTCCCGCGGAGCTCGCGGCAAGGTTCATTGCCTGTCGCACCCTGGCGGGGACGTTGACGTTCTCGGAAGTGCAGGCCGCGCGGGTTCGGAAAGAACTCGCGGGTCGATCGGGGATCGTCGAGAAGCAGATGTTCGGCGGGATCGCGTTCCTCCTCGGTGGCAATATGGCCGTCGGCGTACATGGAGAGGACCTGATCGTCCGCGTAGAGCCCGCCCAGACGGTTGGATTGCTGCGGGAGCCCGGTGCGAAGCCGTTCGACCTGGGACCTGGTGGTCGCTCCCCGGCCGGATGGCTCTTGGTCGGGCCCGTGGGCTTTCGAACCGATACGGCCCTCCATTCATGGGTCGCTCGCGGCGTCGCGTACGCGGCCTCCCTGCCAAAGAAAGGGACGAAACCCACCGCGGGTTCCAAGCGACGAGCTCGTCCGTGACCGGGTGCCTCGCTCCGCGCTTGATCGCGCATCGAACTCTGGCCGCGAACGTGACTCACGCCGGAAGCTCTTTGTCCCGCGGGGCTCCTTCGCGTTCGGAGGGAGTCCGTCTCGCGGAAACCTCGGGAGCAATGGCTCCTACGAATCGGGCTCGTGACCGGGTTTCTGGGCCTCTCGCTCTTGGGAACCGTCGCGACGAGGACGCGACCGGTCTTGTTCGGCACCTTGGCC
>VBLS01000203.1:0-2819 GCA_005878635.1 Methanobacteriota archaeon
ATGGGCCGGCCTGCTGCTCGCCTTCACGATGCAAGCCTACGCTTCAATCTGAGCGTCAGCCGAGGGCCCGGATCGCCGCCGCGAATTCCGGCGCGACGCTCACCTTCGTGAACTTCGATTGAATCGTGTCCGTCGCGATCACATCGTCGCAGGCCCTCAGGTTCTCTTCCGCCTTGTCGACAAAGAGGCCGTGGACGCATGCGGCGATCACGCGCTTCGCGCCTTGGGCTCGGAGCTCCTTCGCGGCCATCGCGATCGTTCCGCCCGTCGAGATGACATCGTCGACAATCCCAACAGACTTTCCTTTGACGGCGAGCGCCTTGGGCCCAATCTCCACAGTGTACGAATCGATGCGCTTTTTCACGAGGGAGTCGAACGGGACACCAGCGATCGTAGACGCCTCCTCCGCCAGCCGGAGCGCGCCTTGGTCGGGAGCCAGGACCGCGTCGATCTTAGCGCCCTTCAGGTAACGTCCGATCGCCGGCATGCCGCTTACCTCTTTGGTGGGGAGAGGAAAGGTCCGGACGATCTCCGGGTTCGCGGGGATCGCCATCGTCAAGAGCTCGTCGCAGTCGACGGCGATGTGCTTCGCGATCGTCTTTGCCGAAATCGCCTCGCCTTCGAGGAACCGCTTGTCTTGCCGTCCATAGCCGAAGTATGGGACGACCGCGGTGATCCGGCGAGCACCCGCATCGCGGATCGCGTCGGCCAAGAGTAGGAACTCAACAATCATCGGGTCCGGGTGGGTGGTCTGGACCAAGACAGTATGGTCGCCTGCGACGGACGCGAGGAGGCGGACGTATCGCTCCCCATCCGGGAAGCCTCCCGGATGCCTCTCAAACGCTACGTCGACGACGCTCGCGGGGAGCTCCTTGGCGATCCCGCGAGCAAGAGAGACGGAGGCCGAACCGCCGACGACCTTCACGCTCGCTCGAATGAAAGTGGCGTATTTGAAAGGTCCGGCGGATTGCGTCCCCGATAACGAGTGACGAGCCTTCTTATAGCGACATGGAGGCTCGACGAGGGCCATGGACTTTCGTTTGTGGCTGCGTAACCAGAGGCGCCACCACATCGTCCTGTTATTCCCCGCCCTTCTGACCGCCGTCGCGGGGATCGACTTGCTCCTCACCCGTGCCAGGGGATCGGAGATTCAGTGGCTCGCAGTCCCTTTCCTTGTAACCGGTGCGACCCTCTTTGTGTGGGCGGTGTGGCCCTGGAACAGTGCCCCCGAGAGTAGCAAGCCATCGATCGCGACTCGACTGCTGAAAATCATCACCTGCCAAGGCCGGCTAGTACGCTATTTTCCGGTAATCGGCACCGCGCTGGTGGTTGGAGACCTCGCGTACAATGCCATCCTCTCCTCCACGCCGGCCCTACTGACGGAGGATACAATCCTCCTTTTCGGGGCAGGTGTGATGGTAGGTTACGGATTCGTGCCTGCGCGATTCGCTCGCGAGCGAGATTTCGTCCTCTTGTTTTCCTTCTTCCTTAACGTCATCCTTGTCCTCCCGCTCCTAGTCGCGCGGGGAATCTACGCGAATTTCGAACGTTCCGTGGACTTCTATTCGTGGGTCGCGCTCGCACCGCAGACGGGGGCCGTGCTCAACCTTCTTGGGATTAGCAATTCGGTCCATCCAATACCGGGCACGACCGCCCCAGGGTTGTCGTTCGTTCCACGGAATCTGTTCATCGAAGTAACAGTCGTGATCACCACGTCTTGTTCGGGCATCTATTCGTTCGGCATTTTCGCATCTGCCTTTCTGGCGTTTGTCCTTACCGAGTACGACCACCTCACCAAGCGCATCTGGGCCCTTCTCGGACTCGGCTTAGTCACGGCTTACGTTGCAAACATCCTTCGAATGGTCGCGATCGTCCTAGTAGGGTACTACGCGGATACGCCCGGAACTGAACTCCAAAACATGCTGATTGCCCACTCATACGCAGGCTGGCTAATCTTTCTTGGTTGGATCTCCTTATTCTGGGGACCACTCCTGAAGTTCTTCCCGGCCAATCACGAGCAACGAGTTCCGGATCTGCCCCAAGGTCACCGCCTCGCCAATCTCGGCTGTCGGACTTGCGGGCGGACGTTGTCGCCCGCAATCCCTGCAGTCAGGTGCGATTGCGGTGCCTACCACCACGTACACTGCATTTCCCCGATGGCGAATTGCGCGGAGTGTGGATTGCGCGTCGACGCGAGCGAAGCTCGCAATCGGACCCCTCGTGGAAACGCGTTGTGATGGTCATGAATATCCTGTTCCTCGCAGTTGACGTAGACCTGCGTCGCAATCGGGGCGACAGCATTCATGTCCAAGAACTAACAGATCACCTTGTCGGGCTGGGGCATCATGTCGTCCTTGTGACGAGCACCCCCGACCATGCCGTGTCAACTGGAATCGTCCATGCGACCGCTCCTGCCTCGACCTCTGGACAAATTTCTCTCGGCTGGCGATTGGCGCGACGATGGGCGGACGTCATCTACGAGCGAAGAGTGTCCCCAAAGCTGTCGTTTACGATTTCGAAGCTCAGCCGAACACCCTTTGTCCTCGAGGTAAATGGTGTGCTGGAGGATGAAGTAGAAAATCCTCCCTCGAACAGGTGGAGACCGCTCCGTCTTAAGATTCGAGGCTCGATGATCCGCCGGGCTTCCAGCATCATCGCGGTCAGCGACGGAATTCGACGGGATCTGCTAACCCGGTACGCCATCCCGTCAGACCGGATTGCGGTCGTCCCAAACGGCGTGAGCCCGGAGAGGTTTTTCCCTAGCGAGAAAACCTCATGCCGAACTTCATTGGGCCTGAGACCGAGCGACCAAGTCGTGT
>VBLS01000203.1:2825-5899 GCA_005878635.1 Methanobacteriota archaeon
GGCAAGGCGTCGATCTCCTCATGGATGCCGCCGACACACTGCACTCCAGACGGTCGTCCATCAAACTTCTGCTTGCAGGGGACGGTCCCGAACTCCAGGATTTGAAGGCGAAGGCTAAGGGTCGCAACCTTGGTTTCGTCGACTTCCTGGGACCGGTCTCTTACGATCGTATCCCAGAGATAATCGGAGCGAGCGATGTGGCCGTGGCACCCCTTGCACGGAACCGCAAGGCCTCCCCTCTGAAGGTTTTTGAGTACATGGCCTGCGGCCGACCCATCGTGGTGAGCGACGTTGACGAGGTCGGCAACTTCGTCCGAATGAGCGGTTGCGGTATTGTGGTCAACCCGGGGGATCCGGACGGCCTAGCGGATGCCATCGAGTGGCTCCTCTCCCATCCCGAACAGGCGGAAGCGATGGGCGTCAAAGGTCGGGTTGCGATTATCCAAGGAGGCACCTGGGAAGCCTCCGCAAGACGAACCAGTCTAGTCCTAGCGGGGGTTGTTAGAAAGCGACAGGGTGTTCAAGGGAGAACCCACGAAGGGACAGCCTACAGACGAGCCACATAGATTCGGCGATAGGCGTTCCGCCTCCGCCCCAATCGATGGAACCAGTAAAGGGGATAGAAGGCGAGACCGTATATCGGTGAACCCTTCGGTATGATGAATTGAAGTTTCCACCGCATTCGCAGACCCCAAATTCCTTCATGCCCGTGCCACACGACACGAGCCTTCGGATGAAACGAAGTCGCAGCTGCGAGAACCTCTGCGTGCTCTGCGTCCCTAGGGATTCCATGCGCCGCATGTTCTTCGCGCCATCCTGTGCTAAGCCCTCGCGAATGCTCGACCTCCAAAGCCTCGCGGTCAAATCGCGCGCTCCGATTTCCGAAGGGGAACCCCAGAATCACTAGCTTTTCCGCTACACGGAAGAGTTCGCGTAAGGCGTTCGGTCTATCGTCCAGAGCAAGGTGCTCGATCATGTCGATAGAGACAACCGCCCCGAATGACGAATTTCGGAAGGGCAGATGGGTCGCCGAAGCTTTGACCCGCTCTGTCAAAGACTTTCGGCTCGCGGGACCGGTCCCGGGAAACGCGACATCCAGGGCGACCGTGGGGACCGCGAGGCTACTTGCCAGCCCGGCGGTCCCGCTGCCGACATCCAGTACTCGACCGACCGTGAGGTCTGTGGAACGCCGAAGAATTGACCGAACCGGCGAGTAGCGCAGCCACGGATCAAGGCTGAGAGATCGGTTCCAACTCAGGTATCCCCGGGCGGTTTTTCGGAGAACCTTTCGGATCACACCCAGCGAACAGCCCCACAGCCTAGGGATGAGGAAGAGCGGGCGAGGAGATGCAGAAGCATGCGACGGACAAGGTCTCGTGCCTCGCGTTGTTTTGCAGAAGGTAACAAAGAAAAGCGAATTCAAGCTCATGGCGCTTGGACTGCCTGTTTGAACTCACGAATGAAAGCGATTGTGTGCTGAACGTGGTTGTATTGAGGTCGGTTCTGGGGCCAAGCGATCGCAGGTTCCGCCAATCCCATGTCGATTGTTTTCACCGCGGCGAGACTCCGCAAATCAGTGCGCTGGACAGGGCCCGTCTTGAGGAAGTCCCATTCGCGGCGCAAGAGTCGGAGAAGCCGTTCTGTTTTGTTGTATCGTTTCGACAGATAGTCAGCCTGGCCCCATGCGGATGGCTCCTTCCGGTTCTCGCCAACACTGACTGGATACCATCGCATCGTGCCAATCCGATCCACCCGAAGCCAGAGATCCACGTCCTCGTTCGTATTCAGACTGCGACGTCCACCCGCTTCGACCCACGTCTGCCTTGGAAAGATCCCACAGTAAATCGCCTGAACGGAAAGCCCGGGACATGTCTGAAAATATGCGTCCACAAATCTCCGCAGGAGGCTCGAATAGACAACATCAGTATCCAAGACGACGATATGGCTCCCAGAAGACCGAGCAAAGGCAATCTCCCGGCCCTCCCCAATGGTTGACCTCTTCGAAATCAAGGTAGCGTTCCGATGGTTGGCTGCCCATGAGGTTAGGATCGTCCAGCTTCCATCCCGCGATTTATTATCGACCACGACATACTCAAATTCCAACCCGTGGAGATTGTCGTACACCGACCGCAGGTGGGCGGCCAACGCGTGAGCGCAGTTGTAGTTGGTCGTACATACGCTGAACTTCAAGGGCCACCCTCCGTTTGGGAAGCATCCAACCTTTGCGGCGAATTTGGAAAGGCCGTGATCGATTGTCCGAGGAGCGAACCGATCACGGCGCGTAATTCCTCGGCTCGCTGATCGACCCGAAAGCCAGCGATAATCCGGTTACGAGCGTCGATGCCGCCCTGTGATTGGATGGCCTGTCGGACACCGGCGGCTAGGGACGGAACGTCATTGTAAGAGACAAAAATGCCAGTCGTACCGACGACTTCGGGAATCGCTCCCGCTGCGGTGACGACGGGGACGCAACCCGCGGCCATGGCCTCGGCTAGTGCGAGGCCAAAGCCCTCGACATATGAGACTTGTACGTACACCTTAGCCCGGGCGAGAAGCTGACGCAACTCGTCGTCCTGGAGCCAGCCCGAAATCTCGACGTTATCAGGGGCCATTTTGCGCAATTCGTCGACGGAATCGTCCCAGGCTCTCCCAACGAGGACAAACCGGGCCTCGGGGACTTCGGAGGCGGCCCCGATGAACGTGCGCAGCCCCTTGCGACGAAGGTTCTCTCGGCTTACATGACAGACGCAAACGACCAAGTCTTCCTTCGGACCGGGTCGGAAAGCTTCGACGTCGACCCCGAGGTATACTCGGCTGATTTTTCCGTTCGGAGCAACCTCACGAATCGCCGCGGCACTCCAATCGGAGAACGCGAGTATCCGGTCCGCCTGGCACAACGCAACGGCGGCTCCGATCCGTCCGCGAAGATAGAGAAGCCTTCCGTAGCCGATCTCCGGCGCCCGAGTGACATCCCAACCGCCTGCGACCACTATTGACTTTCGACCCATTACGCGAGCGACGGTTGTGGCGACGGCGCTGAAACCGAGAGCGAACCAACAATACACTAGGTCGGC
>VBLS01000204.1 GCA_005878635.1 Methanobacteriota archaeon
CTTCGCGATGGTCATCGTCGCGGTGATGAGCTTGTCCGCGTTTGCGATCCTGCAGACGCCGGCGCGCGCCGCGCCGCAGGCGGTCATCGGACTGCCTCCCGTGGCGATGCCGGATTACATGAAATATATCAATGTGAATAATTTCAAGTTCGATCCGCTCGCGGCGATGCCGATGATCCCCGCGACGTTGCATTATTCGTCGGTCGCAAGGAATGCGCCGAGCTACTACCTCGTTCAATTCAACGGTCCCGTCACGCCGGACATGAAGAAGGCGCTGGCGGCGACGGACGTCACGATCCTATATTACGTTGCATACAACACTTTCATCGTTCGGGCCGATGGACCCGCGATTGACCGCGCCGCCGCACTCCCCTCTGTGCGGTGGACCGGCGTCTTCGAGCCCGCTTACAAGCTGAGCCCCCGGCTCTCCGACGAATTCGGCGCCCTCGCGCAGCGGGCGATGGACCGCGCGCGGTACGGCGACCAAGCCTCCTCCGATGCCGTGACCGTGGTCGGTCCCGGCCTGACGTCGAAGACCCTCACCCTGAGCGGCGCGGCATCGACGGTCGCGGCCGCGGGAACGGCGGTCAGCCCCGTCAGCTCCTCCCTCGGTGGCCGATCCTCGGCCCCCTCCGGCGCCGTCGCGGCGAGCTCCACGATCCCCGTGGAGATCATGGCCTTCGAGGCCTCGCGCGTCCCGGAGATCGTCCGGGCCGTCTCCTTCCTCGGCGGCCATCAGACGAGCTATTCCTTCGGACAGACCGGCGGCGTGCGAGCCGAGCTCTCCAAGAGTGTGATCGAGAAACTCGCCCGCGTCCCGGGCGTCATGTACATCGACCGCTTCGTCCAGCCATATGTGATGAACGACCTCGCACGCTGGGTCGTCCAGAGCGGCGACACGGTGAACCACGCGACCCCGGTCCATGACCACGGCATCTTCGGGACGAACCAGACGATCACCCTCGGCGACACCGGGATCGACTACAAGCACCCCGACTTCTGGGACCCGAACAACGAGACCCCCGGTCCCACCGCACGGAAGCTGACCGCATACTACAAGGATTGCGGGAACACGAACCACTGCGACTTGAATGACAACGGCATCAACCACGGGACGCACACCTCCGGCAGCGCCGGCGGCGACGACGGCGTGTGGCACGTCTACGACGGCGATGCGACCGGGTCGAACGGCACGACGGGCCCGCACGATGGCCAGTCGTTCGACGCGTTCCTCAACATGCAGGACCTGTCCGACGACGGCTTCGGGATTTACTTCGACTCCGTGACGCCCTTGTGGACCGACGCGGTCGCCCACGGATCGTGGATCCACTCGAACAGCTGGGGATCGTGCTGCAGCTCCTACATCCCCGAGGACGTTGACACGGACACCTTCATCTGGAACAACCAGGACTTCCTCGTCCTGTTCGCCGCCGGCAACTCCGGTTCCGGCACGAACACCATGAACCCCTTCGCCGTCGCGAAGAACGTGATCGGCGTCGGCGCCACGGTGAACGGGCCGGGCCTGGAGAGCGTCGCGGACTTCAGCAGCCGCGGCCCCGCGGGCGATGGCCGGCTCAAGCCGGACGTCACGGCCCCGGGCGTCTCCCTCTGGTCGGCCCAGGGACAGGACCCGGGAGGCGACGGGACCGCCTACTGGACCCTGAGCGGCACCAGCATGGCCACCCCGACCGTCGCAGGGAGCGCCGGCCTGGTGCGCCAATACTATATGGACGGCTGGTACCCGACCGGTTCGAAGTCCGCCGGGGACGCCTTCACCCCGTCCGCCGCGCTGATCAAGGCGACGATCATCAACAGCGCCCGCGAGATGAACGGTGCGGGCGCCTACGCGAATGGCGAGAACAAGTACCCGAACGACAACCAAGGGTTCGGCCGGGTCACCCTCGACGATGCGTTGTTCTTCCAGGGCGACGCCCGCGGCCTGACGGTCGACGATCACCGCAGCGGGATCAACACCGGCGACACGGTGACCTATAACCTCGCGATCGGCGATTCAACGCTGCCCGTCGAGGTCACGCTCGTCTGGACGGACTATCCGGGGACCGCGAACTGCGGGCCCTGTCTCGTCAACGACCTCGACCTGCAGGTGACGGCGCCGGACGGCACGACGTACAACGGGAACCAGTACATGGGCTTCAACCCCGGTGAGTCGCAGCCGAACCCGAGCGACCGCGACAAGCTGAACAACGTCGAGTCGGTCCTCGTAATCTCGAACGTGCAGGCCGGCCTCTGGACGGTCACCGTCCACGGCTTCAACGTGCCGCAGGGACCGCAGACCTTCGCCCTCGTCCTGACGGGCGGGATCGCGACGGAGCACGGCTTGATCGGATTAGACCACCACTCCTACCAGTCCTCGGCGACGGTCAACATCAAGGTCGTCGACACGGGCCTCAACGTGGACCCGAACGCGCCGGACACGGTGCAAGTCAACGTGAGCTCCGACACGGAGTCCACGCCGGAACTTGTGACCTTGACGGAGACGGGCAACTCGACCGCGGTCTTCGCGGGTTCGATCCCGCTCGCGCTCGGCCCGCCGACTCCGGGAGACGGAGTCCTCCAGGTCTCGAACGGCGACAACATCACCGCGATGTATTACGACAATAACAACGGGCTCGGAGGCAGCGGCCCCGTGTACGCCTATGCGGTCGTCGACGATTCGCCGCCGGTCATCTCCGGCATCGGGGTTTCGAACCTGCGGTTCAATCGCGCGGACATCGGATGGACGACGGACGAGATGTCGGATTCGCTCGTCTATTGGGGCGTCGGCACGCCGCCGGGGAACACGACCGGAGAGGCCACCCGCACGATGTCGCATTCGATCGCGCTGACCGGGCTGAACGACAACACGACGTACTTCTTCGCGGTCCAATCGACCGACGAGGCTGGCAACACGGCATTGGACAACAACAACTCGGCGTACTACTCCTTCACGACCGCCGTCAAGCCGCCGACCGCGCCGCCGAACCCGGAGTGGCCGACATTCCACAACAACGAACCGCGGCAGGGCATCTCGCCGAGCAAACAGACCCCGCCGATAAACCAGCAGTGGATGGACGGACCGCACCTGCTCAACCGGTGGAATGGCCCCGTGATGGCGGACGGCATCCTGTTCTCCGCGCCCCTCGATGGCGTGTTGCGGGCCCGCGATCCGTACTCCGGCGAAGTCCTCTGGAGCAGGCAGCTCGGCGGACAGTTCTACTACACGAGCACGATGACCGCGGCGAACGGCATCCTCTACGCGACGTTCTACGGGCCGAGCGGCGGATACGTGTACGCCCTCGATGAGGTGACGGGCAACACGATCTGGGTCGTCGGGCAGTCGGACACGAGCCTCGACTTCAACGCCCGCAATGAGATGGCTTTCGCGGACGACCTGATCTTCGGGACGACGTGGGGCCGGCAGGCCTACGCTTTGCACGCTTCCGACGGAAGTGTCGCGTGGACGTTCCAGATGGACGGCCTCGCGATCGCCTCGGGGGCCACGATCAACGCCGGCGTCGCCTACTTCGAGACGATCGCCGGGACCGTCTTCGCCCTCGACGAATTCAGTGGCGCCTTGATCTGGAGCCACACGCTCGACGCGGTCGTCACGACGACGGCGCTGTACGCGCAAGGGAACGTGTACGTCGGGACGTACGCCGGGACGGAGTGGGCGCTCGATGCCCTGACCGGTGCGACCGTCTGGTCGACCGGTGGATTCAATCTGATCGATGCGTCGGCCGCCGCCTACGACGGGATCAACATCTACTTCGGCACTTTCGCATCCACGTACGTGGCCCTCGACGCGACGGACGGAACCCTCGTCTGGCAGACGAGCGTGGCCGGACCGGTCGGCACCGCGCCGGCGTACGCGAACGGCTTCCTGTACGGGACCTGCTGGTTCTGTCCGTTGTACACGATCGACACCGCGGACGGATCGATCGCGGACCAGGACAGCTTGGTCTCGAGCTCCGGTTCGACGTCCTTCCCTGCCGTCTCCGACGGCTGGGTCTGGTTGGAAGACAACGACGGGAACATCTTCGGCTTCCTCGGACAGCTCCCCGTCGGAGTGCTGCTGAAGCCCAGCTCCCAGGCGCAGGACTCGGTGCCCGACAACACGGTCACTTACTCGGTCAACGTAAAGAACGTCGGCATCTCTGGACCGGACACCTTCGATGCGACGATCACCGCGGGCGCCCACGGTTGGGCGGTTGGCCTCTATGAATCGGACGGCGTCACGCCGCTGCCCGACACGGACAGCGACGGGATCCCGGACACTGGCTCCCTCGCGACCGGCGCGTCGGCCGACGTCGTGATCAAGGTGACCGTCCCGGTGACCGTCAGTCCAGGCGACACCGAGCTCTCGAAGGTCACGTTCACGTCGAGCAACGACCTGAGTCGCTTCAAAGTCGAGAAGCTCACGACGACCGTCCCCCTGCCGGGCGTCAGCATCGGCCCGCGGGCGTACTTCCCGCTGCAGCCGGGCGACACCGCGGCCGCGCCGATGGACGTGCGCAACAAGGGCGGCCTCCCCGACACGATCGAGCTCGCGCCGACCTCCGGCCATGGCTGGACCGTGACGATCTACCAGGCGGACGGCGTGACCCCGCTGACGGACACGGATGGCGATGGCCTCGTCGACACGGGCCAATTGCCCGGGCTGACGACCCTGTCGATCGTCGTCTCGATCCAGGTGCCCGCGGACGCGCCGCTGGACATAGTCGACCGGACGGACGTCGTCGCGTCGTCGGCCGTGGACCCGAACCAGACCGCGACCTCGTCCGTCGTGATCGAACTCGCGGCGCCCCCGAGCAAGGAATGGCCGCAGTTCCACCACGACCGCGAGCGCGGAGGCGTGAACCCCGAGCCCTTCCAAGGACCGCTGACCCCGCAATGGACCACGTCGGTCGGAGGCGGGTTCCCGATCCAGTGGACCGGCTCGATCATCGACGGGCACGTGGTCTTCGTGACCTCGCCGGCCGGCGTGATCAGCGCGCTGGACCTCGGCACCGGCACGATCCTGTGGCAGAAGAGCTTCGGGGCCGGCGGAGATATCTCCGGCACGCCGGCGGC
>VBLS01000205.1 GCA_005878635.1 Methanobacteriota archaeon
GATCGCCTCCGAGCTCCGGATGGAACGCGGACCCGATCAGGTTCTTCTGGCGCGCGAGGACGATTCGGTCCTGGTAGCGGGACTTCGGCGTGCAGTCGCCCCACGTCCGCAGGATCGCGGGCGCTCGGATGAAGACGCAATGGAATGGCGTCTCGAGGCCCTCGACCTGGAGGTCGGCCTCGAACGATTCCCGCTGGCGGCCGAAGGCATTCCGGTCGACGGCCATGTCCATCAATCCGAGGAGTTTCGTCCGGGTCTTGTCCGCCTGGAGGCCTGCGTCCTTTGCGAGGAGGATGCAACCGGCGCAGGTGCCCATGATCGGCATCGCCTCGTCGGTCGCGCGGCGGACAATCTCATCGAAGAGGTCGAGCTGGACGAGGAGTTTGGAGATCGTCGTGCTCTCCCCGCCCGGGATGGTCAGCGCATCGACGCGGTCCAGATCCGTCCGGCGGCGGACGGCGATCGCCTCGCCGGCCTTGCCCGTCGCCTTGAGGGCCCGGACGACGGCGTCCACGTGCTCGCTCACGTCGCCTTGGACCCCGATGACCCCGATCCGCATCGGGAGGACTGAGGGCGACGCCCGATTAAAACGATTTGCGGGCTCAGCTGTTTTCGCGGTCGAGCTCGCGGCGAGCCCGGAACAATTCCTGCACGACGCCCGCGAAGGCCTCCGAGTCCGCGAGGAGTCCGAGTCGCTGGTTCGCGGCGCTGCTCAGGATCACCTCGTCCCCCGGATGGGGCGAGTCCCGCGGCCGCAGGACTTGGTCGCCTTCCGGGAACACGGCCTCGCCCATCGGCGACTGGCGCAGGGCATCCGGGTGGCGTTCGTCCAGGGGGACGACTTCGAAAAACCGATCGAACAGGATCGGGCGGCGCATCCGGCCGAGGACCGTCACGCGGACTCGGTCGCTCGAAGGATCGAGGGACGTGTTCCGCTCGATGGCTTCCCGATTAATGCCGACCTGGAAGAGGCCGAGTTCGGTTGACATGCCGCCGAACGGCGTGACGTACCAATGTCGCAACGTCTCGACGGGGAAGGCCGGTGCCATTTCACCCGGCGCCCCGGGCTTGTGTCGCACGCAGGAATTGACGAGGTCCGGACTATTAGAAATGTCAGTCCTGGAAATCCGCCTTGAGACTCGCTTGCAACCGAGGCGAGCACATTTGCCCACGGATCGGAAATACCCTTATCTACCGCGCACTTGTGGCGAGCCGCAGGTGCCGCCACGAAGATCGGATTCGTCCTGATCGGCATCGAACCAACCCGCGAGAAGGAAATCTATGCGGCCCTGATGAAGATCGGACAGATCGTCGAGTTGTACCCGCTTTTCGGCGACTACGATCTCATCGCGAAGGTCGAAGCGGATTCGTACGACACGATCGGAGCGATCGTCGTCTCGAAGATCCGGTCGATCGCCGGCGTCAAGGCGACGAAGACCCTGGCTCGCGTCGCATTCTGATTCTTCCCATCGCCTCGCCAGGTCAGGCTTCGGCTACCGAGACCGTTCGGGCTTCTTGCTCCGCTCGTAATCGTCCTTCAACAAACCGAGTACGATGCTGTCGTGGTACCGGTTGTCGAAGAAGACGGAGTCGCGGACGCGGCCTTCCTCTCGGAAGCCCATCTTCCGAGCGAGAGCCAGGCTCCCCTCGTTCTCCGCGTAGGTCCACCAACCGACGCGGTGGAGGTTCAGCTGCTCGAACGCCTCCCGCAACAGGAGGCCGACGACCTCCGTGCCGAGCCCCTTCGCCCGGTAGGCTTTCTCCGCGATTGCCAAGCCGATCTCGCCCGCCGTCGCCCGCCGCGTCCACTGTTGGATGCTGATCCCGCCCCAGCCGATTGGCTTGCCGCTCGACTTCTCCTGGATGATGTAGTCCCGGTCCGCGAAACTCTCTCCCTTGACGGCCTTGTCGTACCGCGCGATGACGGCCTCCAGGGAGATCGTGTGGTCGGGGAACGATCGCGCGAGGCGCATCAACTCCTCGTCATTTTGCCATTCGTGGAGCAGCTTCATGTCGTCCCGCTCGAACGCCCGGAGCACCACCGACTTGCCGGTCAACACGCGGACGCCTCACTCCTCCGTCTGAGGCTCGTACACCGCGATCGCATCGATGCTCACGCGCAATCCCGGAAGTTCCAAACCGAGCCGCACGGTCGATCGAGCCGGCGGCTCCTCCGGGAAGAATTCTCGGTACGCCTCGTTCATGGCCGCAAAGTCCCCGGGATCCGAGAGGAGGACCGTCGTCCGGACGACCGAACGGAGGCCGAGGTCCAGCTCCTCGAGGATCGACTGGATGTTCCGCAGGCATTGGCGCGTTTGCCCTCCGACGTCCGCGGCAGCCCATTCGCCCGACTTCGCCCCGGGCCGCAGCGGCGCCTGTCCGGAGATGAAGACGAGGCCGTTGGCGACGACGCAATGGGAATACGGCCCCACGGGCTTCGGATGGTTCGGCAATTCCGGGATTCCCTTCATGATCCGTCGGCGCGGGAATGCCGCGGGGCCCAAAAGGGTTGTGACCCCCGGCGGGCCTCGGAAGGGAGCCGGATTCCGAAGACGGCTCTCCGGGGGCGCACCGGGACTTCCCGCCTTGTCGATGCAAGAGTATAAGAAATTGGGACGTAGTGCAAGGAGGAAATCGGACGGACCGCCAGGGACGCCCTGAGGTGGAATCTCGAGATGTCGAAACGCGACCTAGCCTTGCGCGTCGGAGGCGCCGCGGGCGACGGGGTCTCCTCGACCGCCGAATCGTTCGCCAAGATCAGCGCTCGGAGCGGCCTCCACACATGGACCTATTCGTCGTATCAGAGCGTGATCCGCGGCGGGCACGTGTGGACCCAGGTCCGCGGCGGCCTGGACCCGCTGCTGTCG
>VBLS01000029.1 GCA_005878635.1 Methanobacteriota archaeon
ATCGGGATGCGGCGCAACAGGACCGCGCTGGCGGTGTTGCTCGTCCCCCAGCACATCGCCGCGCCGACGAGCATCAGGTTGCCGATCAGGAATCCCAGGAACTGAACGTCTCCGAAACGAAGCTGCGTCGTCACGAGGAAGGCGCCGACCGCGATCCCGCCGAGGGCGAGGTATTCCCGGGGTGTCGCGCGCTCCCCGAGAAACGCGTACGCGAAGAGGATCGTGAACAGGGCCTCGCTGTTCGAGAGGAGCACGGAGTTCGAAGCGGTCGTCCGCTCGAGCCCGTAGAAGTAGACGATCGGCGCGGCCACCGCCCCGACCACGCCGGACAAGGCGAGGAGCGGCCAATCGGAACGAGCGATCCGCAGCCGTCGCAGGCTCGGCGACAACGCAATCGCGGGGACGAGTTGGATGAGCAACGCGACGACGAACGGATGGACCTCGGTCAAGACGCGCTTCGAAAGGCTCGGCCAGACGCCGAAGAGGACGGCCGCGATGACGATGGCGAGATAGCCGCGGGTCCGCTGCGGGATCTTCACATTTCCCGTCCGGACAACGGCCGAGACATCTTAGAGATTCTCGGGACGGAAGGCTTAAGGCGACCGCGGCCGTTTTGTCGCTCCCGTCCTCTGGGGGTGCGAGGAACCGCGTGGTCGATGCCCTCCGTGTGATTCGAGACGACGGCTCGACAGACCCCCGTCTCGACCCGAAGCTTTCCGAGGCCGACGCGGTCCGTCTGTACCGCGGGATGAGCTTGCAGCGGATCCTCGACAACCGAATGCTGGCGTTGCAACGCCAAGGCCGGATCGGCTTCTACGGTCCCTCCCTCGGTCAGGAGGCCGCGATCGTCGGCGCCGCGATCGCGATGGAGCCGGACGACTGGATCGTCCCCCAATACCGCGAGCCGGGCGCCGCGCTGGTCCGCGGCATGCCGCTCAAAGAGTTGCTCTGTCAACTCATGGGGAACGCGGAGGACGCGGTCAAGGGCCGGCAGATGCCCTGCCACTACGTGTACCGGAAGGGGAACTACCTGTCGATCTCCTCACCGGTCGGCACGCAGCTCCCCCACGCGGTCGGCATCGGATGGGCGATGAGGCTCCGACGCGAGCCGCACGCGGTCCTGGTCTTCTTCGGCGACGGGGCGACGAGCACCGCGGACTTCCACAGTGCGATGAACTTCGCGGGCGTCTTCCGCACTCCGACCGTCTTCCTGTGCAACAACAATCAATGGGCCATCTCCGTCCCGGTCGCGAAGCAGACGGCCGCCTCGACGCTCGCGCAGAAAGCGCCGGCGTACGGCTTCGATGGCGTCCGCGTCGATGGCATGGACGCCCTCGCGGTCTACCGAACGACCCGCGACGCGGCCGGACGCGCCCGCGAGGGCCAGGGGCCGACCATGATCGAGGCCGTGACGTACCGCCTCGGACCGCACTCCTCGAGCGATGACCCGGCTCGATACCGCGACGAAGCGGAGGTCGCGACGTGGAGGGCCCGCGATCCGATCGCCCGATTCCGGAAGTACCTCGAGCATGCCGGATGGTGGGACGAGGGGAGGGAAGCTCGCCTCGAACAAGAGATCGGCGACGAGATCACCCACGCGATCCAGGAGGCCGAACGAGCCGGGCCGCCCGGGATCGACACGCTCTTCACGGACGTCTACGAGACGATGCCGGCCCATCTGCGGGAGGAGCGGGACGCCTTCGTCGCGTTCCGCGGGAGGTGAGCCGCCTGGCGAAGAAAGGACCCGCGGCGCCGACATCGGCACCCTCCACGGCCTCCGGCGTGCAGCGGGCACACGAGCTGTTCAAACAGGGCCGCGCGAAGGAGGCCCTGGCCATCGTCCGACCGTTGTTGCAACGCAAGGGCGAGGTCGACGGCGATGCCTGCGCCCTCGCCGCCGCATGCCTCGGCGCGGAGGGGGACTATGCGGAGGCCGCGCGCGTCGACGGCTTGATGACCGAGGCGGATCCGGAGAACCCGCAAGGGTGGAACAGCCTCGGATATGACCTATTTCATGCGGGCGATCTGCAGGGGGCGCTCGAGGCTTTCGAGCGCGCGGTCGAACTCGAGCCGACGCGCGCGAGCACCTACTTCAACCTGGCGCGGATCGCGGCGCGGATGGGCGACAAGTCCAAGGTCATCGAGCACTTCGCGAAGGCGGTGCAGCTCCAGGCGGACCTCCGGGATCGGCTCGACGAAGATCCCGACCTGAGGCCGTTCAAGGACGATCCGGATCTGCAGGGACGGTTGCCCGGCGGGACGCCGAGCGAGGATCCGTACGCGGAGTACTACGCCACGAGGTCGTGACCATGCCCGCGATGACGATGGTGCAGGCGATCAACAATGCCCTCCGGGAGGAGATGCGACGGGACGATCGCGTCATCGTGCTCGGAGAGGACGTCGGCCGAAACGGAGGGGTCTTCCGGTGCACGGAAGGCCTGCTCGACGAATTCCCGGACCGCGTCTTCGACACGCCCCTGGCGGAGGGAGGGATCATCGGGACGGCGATCGGCATGGCTCTGTATGGACTGCGCCCGGTCCCCGAGATCCAGTTCATGGACTTCATCTATCCCGCCTTCGACCAGATCGTCTCCGAGGCCGCGAAGATGCGCTACCGGTCCGGGGGCCAGTTCACCGTCCCGATGACGATCCGCACGCCCTTCGGCGGCGGGATCCGCGGAGGCCACTACCACTCCCAGTCCTCGGAGGCGTATTTCTGTCACACGCCCGGCCTGAAGGTCGTCGTCCCCTCGACGCCGAAGGAGGCGAAAGGCCTCCTGACCGCGTCGATCCGCGATCCCGATCCCGTCATGTTCCTCGAGCCGAAGAAGCTGTACCGATCGTCCCGCGAAGAGGTGCCGGAGGGCGAGGTCCTCGTGCCGATCGGAGAGGCGGCCGTCCGGAGGCCCGGCAAGGATCTCTCCCTGATCGCGTACGGATACATGGCGCAAGTGTGCCTCGAGGCCGCGGCGAAGGCCTCGGAGAAGGGCGTCGAGGCCGAGGTCATCGACCTGCGGACCCTCGTCCCGCTCGACGAGCCGACGATCCTGGCCTCGGTCAAGAAGACCGGCCGCGCCGTCGTCGTGTACGAGGCACCGCGGACCGGCGGCTTCGGTGGGGAGATCAGCGCGATTCTCGCGGAGAAGGCGATCGAGTACCTCCGCGGTCCCATCGTCCGCGTGACGGGCTTCGATACGCCGTTCCCCTACACCCTCGAGGACGTCTATATGCCCAACGCGGATCGAGTGCTCGCCGCGATCGACAAGGTCATGGCCTTCTGAGCGACGATCACATCGAGGGACGGACTTGCCGGAACGCCCGGCTGACGCTCAGCAGGTAGATCAGGACCGCGCCCCCGATCACCAGCGTTATCGCGGACGTCAAGGTGAGCGACGCATCCGGGCGGAGGAAGGCGTTGTACCCGACGTAGACCAGGGTGACGAGCGACGCCAGGATCGCCAGGCCCCAACCCCACGCGCGCATCTGCATGAGCCCGAGACTCGCGGCCCCCAGCACGATGGCGATGCCGAAGAACAGCAACCCGTTCAGGAGGAGCGGAACTCCCTGCGCCGGGAAGGGGAGCAGGAACGCGAGCCCGACGATGAAGCTCGCCAAGGAGATGAGGAAGGAGATCAAGGCCGCGAGGCCGACGAGTCCGCCCAGGATCGTGATGCCCAACGGCCGCGCCACGTTCGAGGCACCTCAAGGAAAGGAGGAGCAGGACGGGAATCGCTCCGGCGCAAGGCGCCGGGCACAAATCACGCCCACCGGTCTGTGCCACTCCTCCACGTCTCCACTCCTCCCCGAGAAGGCATCGGCCGACGGCCATAAAATGTATTCGCTTCGTCGCGGGAACGAGGGCCCGCCCGAGGTGCAAAATGTTAAGACGCGTGCGGGTCTTGCGAACGATGTCGACGTCGGAATGAGGGACGATGGCGCGCGAGTTCAAGCTCCCGGACATCGGGGAAGGGGTCCACGAGGGCGAGGTCGTCAAGTGGTTCGTGAAGGAAGGCGACCCCATCCGGGAGAATGACCCGGTCGTCGAAGTGATGACGGACAAGGTCACGGTGCAGATCCCATCGCCGGTCACGGGCAAGGTCCTCCAGCTCCGGGCGAAGGAGGGAGAGGTTGTCAAGGTGGGCGCCACCCTGGTCGTCTTCGGCGAAGACGGAGAGGCGCCTCCCGCGACGCCGTCCGCGCCGGCCGCCCGACCGGCATCATCGGCTCCTCCGCCCGCTCCGAGCAGGACCTCGGCCCCTCCGCCGCCGCCTCCTTCCTCGGGAGAGGCCCTCGCGGCTCCCGCGGTCCGCCGCCTCGCGAAGGAACTGAACGTGAACCTCGGGGCGGTCCGCGGCAGCGGTCCCCAGGGGCGCATCCTGGAAGACGATGTCCGGCGGGTCGCACAGGCCTCCGCGGTCGCTCCCGCGGCGACGATTTCAAAGCCCGCTCCGGCGCCTCAAGCGGTCCGACCCGCGGTTCCCCAGGCCGCATCATCCGGGGCCCGCGGCGGCGAGGAGCGCATCCCGATCCACGGCCTCCGCAAGCGGATCTTCGAGAAGATGGCAAAGTCGAACGTGACGGCGGCCCACTTCACCTACGTCGAGGAAGTGGACATGTCCCAGCTCGTCCACTTGCGGGATCACCTCAAGGAGACCTCGGAGCGAAAGGGAATCAAGCTGACGTTCCTGCCGTTTTTCATCAAGTCGGTCCTCGGCGCCCTCAAGGAGTTCCCGGCGCTCAACAGCTCCGTCGACGACGAGCACGGCGAAATCGTCGTCAAGAGATACTACAACATCGGGATCGCGACCGCCACGGACGAGGGGCTGACCGTCACCGTCGTCCACGAGGCGGACAAGAAGGACCTGTGGGGCCTCGCGAAGGAAATCGAACGCCTCTCGAATGCGGCCCGGGACAAGAAGCTGGCCCTCGAGGACGTGCTCGGGTCCACCTTCACGATCACGTCCCTCGGCAAGGAGGGAGGCGTCTTCGCGACGCCGATCATCAATTGGCCGGAGGTCGGGATCCTCGGGATCCACAAGATCGAGAAGCGCCCCGTGGTCCGGAACGACCAGATCGTGGTCCGGGACATGATGTACTTGTCGTGCTCCTTCGACCACCGCGTCGTCGACGGACATGTCGGAGCCGCCTTCGTGCAATCGATCCGCAATTCGCTCGAGCATCCCGCCCTCTTGTTCGTCGGACTCGAGTGACCTGGATCGGTCGACGAATAGCCGGCTATGCCGACTTGAGTTCTCAACGGTGACGATAGCCCGCCCGGCCAATCAGGGACCGGACATGCGCCCTTCACGGTGCATCAGCACTTTTATGCGGGGCAGGGTCATTGAAGACTCGGCGGGATGTCTTGTTGTCTCCCCGGTTCCAACTGCCGTGGAGGAATTTGGGTACCCCGTGGGCTCCCATCCTTTGCGTCGTGATCGCGGCTGCCCTGCTGGCCACCTTCGTCAACGTGCCGGCGTTCGGTCCCCGAGCGGCGTCCGCGGGAACGCCCGCGTCGGACCTCGGCAATCGAGGGCGCGCGACGTTCGCGACCGCGTCGGCACCAAGCGTTCCTCCGACCCCCACCAGGACGGTCTTCGAAAGGGTCGGGGTCGTACTCCCGAACGGATCGCCCGGTGAGGCCGATTCCGTCCACGCCCGCGCGCCCTTCGTCCTCCGCGACGACGACGCCACGTACAAGATGTGGTACATGGGCTACGATGGCTACCGATTTCGGATGCTGTACGCGACGTCCCCGGATGGAATCCACTGGCTGAAGCACGGAGTCATCATGGACGTGGGGGTCCCACCGTACAACTGGGATAGCGTGGGCGGACAGAGTGTGCTGAAGATCCAATCGGTCTACCACATGTGGTTCTCGGCGGGTTACTGGAGCGGCGGGCCTTTCGTCTTCTGGGCCCAAATCTACCACGCGGTCTCCATGGACGGCCTCTCCTGGAACGTCACCGGAGTTGCCCTCCCCCCGAACCAGTTTTGGGACCGCGGGATGACGAACGCCCCATGGGTCGTGCGAGACAGCGCCGGCGTCTTCTGGCTCTTCCACTCCGGCTGGGACGGTTCGAACACTCGTGTCGGCGTCGCAACATCGGGGGACGGAATCTCCTTCACGCCGTACGCGGGAAACCCGATCCTCGACCTCGGGCCCTCCGGCTCCTGGGACGAATCCGACGTGAACACTCCCGCGGTCATCCCGGGCTCGACATGGCTCCTGTATTACGCGGGGACGAATCGCCAGGTGGGCGCCCTCGGGACCGCGACGTCGAGCGATGGATTCCACTGGTCCAAGTCGCAAGGCAATCCTGTGCTCGGCCCCGATCCTGCTCCCGCCTTCGACTCTTCCGGTTTGGTCTACCCGGATTGGCTGGCCGACCCCTCGGGATCGCGGCTCTATTACGCGGGAGGGGACGGAAGGACTCTCCAGATCGGCCTGATCAAGGCCTCAACCGTGCGGGATGATGTGCCCCTTCGCCTGGACGACACGCCGCGCATCGCGGCCCTCGGAACCGTGGCGGCGATCGATGCCGCGGTCGTGGGCCTCGCGCTGGTCGTGGGGCGTCGACCGCAGAGGAGGCCCTCCGCGCCCCCATCTCAAGAATGGCCGCCGATTCGACCGCCTGGGTCATCCTGAGATTTCAGCCACCTGGAAAGCGTGAACCAAAGGCATATGCGCCCGGCGCCCTTTTCGCGCAACAATGGGCCGTCAGGTCGACGTCCTCGTGATCGGGGCGGGCCCGGGCGGCTATCCCGCCGCGATCCGGGCGGCGCAGCTCGGGAAACGAGTTCTCCTGGTGGAACGGGACAAACTCGGCGGCGAATGTCTGAATTATGGCTGCATCCCGAGCAAGGCGCTGATCCACACCGCGGGCATTGTGCACGCCTTGGAGCAGGCGGCCGAACGTGGGGTCGAGGCGGGGCCGGTCAAGGTCGATATGGGACGCCTGCAGCAGTGGAAGACGTCCGTCGTCCAGCGCCTCTCGAACGGGGTCGGCCAACTCTGCAAAGGAAACAAGGTCGAGGTGGTGATGGGCGACGCCTCCTTCACGGCACCTGGGAAGGCCGCGGTCCGGACGCCCGCGGGGACCGAAGAGGTCGAGTTCAAGGACGCCATCATCGCGACGGGCGGGAGGCCATCGGACCTCCCGATGTTTCGGTTCGACGGCAAGCGGGTCCTGAGCACGAAAGAGGCGCTCGAGCTGCCGCGGATCCCGCTCAATCTCGCCGTGATCGGCGGCGGGATCTCCGGCTTGGAGATCGGCACCTTCTACGCCAAGCTCGGTACCCGCGTCGTCGTCGTTGAGATCTTGGACCAGCTGCTCCCTGGCACGGATCCCGAGGCCGTGCGGATCGTCGCCCGCCGGCTGCAGAAGTTCGGCGTGGAAGTCCACACGAAGTCACAGGCCCGAGGGTGGCGCATCGATAAAGACCAGACGGTCATCGACATCCAGACGCCGGAGGGACTCATCGCCCGGCGGGCCGACGTCGTGCTCGTCGCGGTCGGCCGCCGGCCGAACACGGATGAGCTGCACGCGGACCAGGCGGGGGTCGAGTTCGGACCGCGAGGGTATGTCAAGGCCGACCGCCAGCTGCGCACCTCGAATCCCCACGTCTACGCTGTCGGCGACGTCGTCGGGCCCCCGTTCTTGGCCCACAAGGCGACGAAGGAAGGCCTCACCGCGGCGGAGGTGATCGCGGGACATCCCGCGGAACTCGACTACCGCGCCCTGCCGGCGGCCATCTTCACCGATCCCGAGATCGCGACCGTCGGGCTGCAGGAGCCCGAGGCGACCGCCCAAGGTCGGAAGGTCCGAATCGGGAAGGTTCCTTTCGCCGCCATCGGTCGGGCCCTGACGACCGGGGAGTCCGACGGCTTCGTGAAGCTCCTCGCGGATCCGTCGACGAACATCCTCCTGGGCGCGACGATCGTAGGCCCGGACGCGAGCGACCTGATCAGCGAGCTCGCCCTCGCCATCGAGATGGGCGCCTCGATCGCGGACATCGCCCTCACGATCCATCCGCATCCGACCTTGCCCGAGGCGATCATGGAGAGCGCCGAGGCGGCCCTCGGCGAGGCGATCCACGTGCTGAATCGCTGAGACCATGTTGGCGACGACGGAAGGGGAACGTCCGATCCTCATTGTGCGGGACGCGTGGTTACTCGACCTTGGACGGCGGCCCTACCGCGAGGTCTGGGAATGGCAGAAGTCGCTCGTCGATCGGCGGGCGGACGACCGGATCCCTGACGGACTCATCTTGGTCGAGCACGAGCCGATCGCAACGTTGGGACGCCGCGGGAAGCGGGAGGACGTCCTCGACCCGAGCCTCGAGATCGTCGAGGTGGAACGCGGTGGCGAGGCGACGTACCACGGGCCGGGACAGTTGGTCGGCTATCCCATCCTCAAACTCCCGGACCGCCTGGAGGTGAAGCAGCTCGTCACGGACCTCGAGGAAGTCCTGATCCGGACGTGCCGCGACTTCGGGATCGAGGCGACCCGGGAGGGACCGGACCGCGGCGTGTGGGTCGGCGGCAAGAAAATCGCATCGATCGGACTTGCGGTGCGGCGCAGCGTGACCTTTCACGGGTTCGCCCTCAACGTGACGACGGACCTCCGGGAGTTCCTCAAGATCCGTCCGTGCGGCCACGACGGAGGCATCATGACCTCGATGGCCGAATGCCTCGGCCGAGGGATTGACCTGGAGGACGTGAAGGCCTCGGTGATCGCCCATTTCCAGGGGGTTTTCGGCTTCACCTTGCGGCGCGTCGACGTCAGCGAGCTTCTGCGGGAACGACCCGCCGATCAGAAGCGTCGCCGCCCTTGAGCGCGTCGAGTTGGCGGATCAATTCCGGGACGACCTCGAACAGGTCGCCGACGATCCCGTAGTCGGCGATTTCGAACAGCGGCGCCTTCGGGTCGATGTTGATGACGAGGATCTTCTCCGACTCCTGCATCCCGGCGAGGTGCTGGACGGCGCCGCTGATGCCGACCGCGATGTAGAGCTTGGGCCGCACCGTCATCCCGGTCTGTCCGACCTGGAGGGTCTTCGGGACCCATCCGCTGTCGACGGCCTTGCGCGACGCGGCAACCGCTCCGCCGAGCCGATCCGCGAGCTCTTGCAACAAGGCGAAGTTCTTCGGGTCGGCGAGACCGTATCCTCCGCTCACGACGATGTCGGCCTCCTCGGGCCGCAGGCCCCCTTCCTTCGTGAACTCCTCGAACTCCAGGAGCGTTGCGTCGACATCCTGCGGTTTCAACTCGACCGCCTCCCGGACGATCTCACCGCGACGATCCGGATTGTGCGGCGGCGCGACGAACACGTTCCGCCGGACGGAGGCCATCTGTGGCCGGTGCTTCTTGCACAGGATGTGGGCCAGGCTTTTCCCGCCGAAACTTGGCCGGATCATGTCGAGGTTGCCTTCGGCGTCGATGTCGAACTTGACGCAATCCGCGGCGAGCCCGGTCTCCAGGATCGCATGGAGGCGTCCGCCGAGGTCCCGACCGTTCTTCGAGGCGCCGAAGAGCACGATCTCCGGCTTGTGCCTCCGGATGAGCTGCGCCATCACCTGGGCGTACGGACGCGATCGATAGATCTCGAGGATCGGATCGTCCACGACAATCACGCGATCGAGGCCGTAGCCGATCGCTTGCTCGGCGAGCGCGTCCACGCCGTTCCCTGGGAGGATTCCGGTGAGGGGTGTCCCCCGCAGGTCGGCGAGCCGCCGCCCTTCGCCGATCAGTTGCGTGCTCACGTCGCGGAGGTGCCCCGCGCGTCCCTCCAGGAAGACCCACACCCCGCGGAAGTGGGACTTGTCCTCCAGCCCATGGCCGTCCGTCACGGCACGATCACCCGGTCCCGGATCAGGGCCTCGAGGAGGGCCCGCACGGTTTCCTTCGGTTCTCCGGAAAACATGTGGCCCGCCCGCGCCGGGAGGCGGATCGTGTCCACCTTCGCGACGATCGTCGGGGAGTTCAGCAACCCGACCTTCTTCGGGTCGATGCCGACGTCGGCGCACGACCAGTGCGCGATGACGCCGCCGCGCTTGACCCGGATCTTGCCGGTCAACGTGGGAGCGCGGGGCTTGTTGCATCCGAAGTTCACGGTGCAGAGGGACGGCATCGACGTCTGCCACCATTCGGTCCCGTCTTCCGCCGTGCGGCGCGCGCGCACGGTGCCATCGACGATGCGGATCTCGGAAACGTACGTGATCTGGGGGAGGTCGAGGTGGCCCGCGATGCCGGGGCCGACGTGACCCGTGGAGGCGTCCGTGGTCTCTTCGCCGGTCAGGATGAGATCGTACCCGCCGATCTTCTGGATCGTCTCGCTCAGGGCGTAGGCCGTCGGGACGGTATCGGAACCGCCAAGGATCCGGTCCGTCAGGAGGACCGCCCGGTCCGCGCCCATCGCCACCGCCCGCTCGAGGCTCTCGTCGAAGGAGGTAGGGCCCATGGAGAGGACGACGACCTCGGCCGCGTGCCGGTCCTTCAGGGTGAGGGCGATCTCCAGGGCGTTCGCATCCGGAGGGTTGATCTCACTCGGCACGCCAACGCGCTTGAGGGTCTGGGTGACCGGATCGACTTGGAGCTCCTGCGCTTTCGGGACCTGCTTGATGCACACGAGGATTCGCAGCGGGCATTTGTTCGGAGTCGCGGCGCTCACATCGATCGGGCCCCCTGCAGGAGGTCCAGGAGGAGCTTCCACTTCGGGACCTCCGCCGCGCCCGCCTCTCGCAAGACGATGTCCGCGAGGCGCTCCTTCCCCCTGCCGTCCACGGTGTACAGGCGCTCCGCAATCTCGAGTAACATCCGCGGGTAGACGTCGAAGAGACGCTCGTTCTTCATGTAGAGGGGCGCACGCCGGAAACGTTCCAGGTCGGTGAGGACGTTCCTCGACCGGAGGAATTTCTCGTAGACCGCGAGGTTCGCCGCGCGCATGCCGCCCGCCGCGCGAGCCGCCTCGACGGCCTCCCCCGCGGCCATCCCGGAGGCGATCGCGAGGTCGACGCCGCGAAAGGTGTAGCCGTTGTTGATCAGGAATCCCGCGGCGTCGCCGGCGACCAGGACACCGTCCCCCCAGAGCCGCGGCATCATGCCCGCCCCGAGCTCCGGGACCAGATGCGCGCTGTACTCCGTCACCTTGCCGCCGCGGATCCACCGCTGGACGGCGGGATGCATCCGGAACCGCGTCTGGACCTCCGGGATCTCGACCTTCTCCCGTGCCAGATCCTCCGACGACACGACCAGGCCGAGCGAAATCGTGGACTGATTGGTGTAGAGGAAGCCTCCACCTCGGAGGCCCAGCGAGGCCTGCCCGGCGAAGACGAAGGCCGCGCCCTCCTTGTCCCCGAGGCCGAACCGCTCTTGGATCGTCTCGGCGGGGACCTCAATCGTCTCCTTGACCCCGATGGACACCTCGCGGGGCTCCAGGTCCGCCTTGAGGCCCGCGCCGCGCGTCAGGACCGACGTCGCTCCTTCCGCGATGACCACGACGTCTGCGGCGACGCGGTCGTTCGGGGCGACGAGGACTCCGCGGATCCGTCCGTCTTCTTGCCAGAGGCCGTCGACGCGAATCCCCGTCACGAGGACCGCCCCCGCCTCCTGCGCCTTCTTCGCGAGCCACCCGTCGAACTTCGCCCTCAGCGCCGTGAAGCTGGCGCTCCGACCTTGACCGAGCTTCGGCGAATCGAACGAGATCGTGAGGGCAGTGTCCTCGGTGAGGAAGGCCATGTTCTCGTGGACGACGTACCGTTCGACCGGGCAATCCTTCGCCCAGTCCGGGAGCCCAGTCCGGGACCAGGTCGTGGAGGGCCCAGGAGTAGATGCGGCCGCCGAACATCCCCTTCACGCCCGGCGACCGTCCCCGTTCCACGAGGAGCGTCGAGAAACCCTTGCGGGCGAGGGTCAGGGCGGCGGCCGAACCCGCGGGGCCCGCTCCCACGACGATGGCGTCAAAACGCTCCACGGTCCCCTCTTCCGATGTCGGAAAAAGCAGGGCGGGTAAAAGGCTTTCCGCGAAATTCACAGAGGACTCAGGGGCCGCAGCTCGAACTCGCAACGTCCGTGGCCCTGGGCCGCACACGCCGTTTCCTCGCAGAGGACTTCGCGCTCGAGGAGATTCCGTCCGAGGCCCGCGATCCATCCGGTCAGGAAATGGCACACGGGTTTCTTCGAGCTCCCGTAGGCGCGCGCCAGCGGGCTGTTGGAGACCGTCAGGACGAGGCGACCATGCTCCGGGTCGAACAAGGACATCTCCAACCGTCCCCACCCGAGGAGCGCCGATACGTCCATGAGACGTCGAGCGTTCGCCAGCGTCAGGGGCGCCCGCGTCGACAGGACCGACTCCAAGGGATTCATCCCCTCCTGGGCACTCCGTTCGCCGGAGAGATACAGGATGCCCTTCGACGACCCGCCAATCGTCAACTCGAGCTGCCTCTGGATATTCACGATCGCCTCCGGCCGGTTCGCGTTGGCCTCCAAGGCGGCCGCGAGGAACTCCCTCGCCCCTTGGGGACTGAGGTCGGAAAGGTCCGCGGTCAAGTCGATCGTGGAAGCTCTCCGGTCGCGGGCGGGCATAGGTCGGAACCGTTCCTGTCGACGAAATATGCGGCGGACCGCGGCGATCCCGACCGTATCATATAGAAGGTTTCCTCCTGGTTGCCTCCCCTGATAATGGGCTCGTCCGGAGACTCCCAACCCTTTATTACCCGACCCCATCTTTCGACGACGACCGGATGCCGGAACCCCCGAAAGCGGATGCGTCGAAGCCCTTGACGGTAGACGATCGCGTCGGCCTCGATCGGTTCGAATTCGACGAAGAACCGTTCATCACCGTCGACACCGACGTGTGCCGCACCTGCGACACGAAGCCTTGCCTGTACGTGTGCCCGTCCAAGGTGTATCGCCTCGAGAAAGAGGAACTCGTGTACAACACGGAGGGTTGCATCGAACTCGGTGCATGCGCGATCGTCTGCAAGCATCTCGGCAAGAACGCGATCCACTGGAGTTATCCGCGGGGGTCGTACGGCGTCGAATTCCGGTTCGGCTGAGACCGTTCGTCCGCATCGCGACGTGGGCGAGCGCTCGCCCCTTTCACCAGCCTCGCGTTCGGGTTAGCTAGATAAGCAGCCTCCGCTTTGTCAACGCGCCGATGCTCGCCGAACGGAAGCCAGAGTGGCTCCGGGTACGACCGCCGTCCGGCGAGGCATATGCGGAGCTGAAAAGTCTCTTCCGATCCTTGGACCTCCACACCGTGTGCGAGGAGGCCCACTGCCCGAACGTGTGGGAATGTTGGGGCGGCGGGACCGCGACGATCATGCTGATGGGCGACATGTGCACGCGAGGCTGCCGCTTCTGCGCGGTCGCTTCGGGGAACCCGCATGGGGTCCTGGATCTCGACGAACCGCGGAAGGTCGCGATCGCCCTGTCCCAGATGGACCTCGCTTACGTCGTCCTGACGTCGGTCGATCGAGACGACCTCGCCGACGGCGGCGCGGCGCATTTCGCGAGGGCCGTGCGGGAGATCAAGGCCCGCCGGCCCGACATGCTCGTCGAGGCCCTCATCCCCGATTTCCAGGGAGACCTCGACGCCGTCCGAACGGTCGTCGACGCGGGCGTGGACGTGCTCGACCACAACCTCGAGACCGTGGAACGATTGCAAGCGGTCGTTCGCGACCGCCGGGCGAACTATGCCCAGAGCCTTTCGGTCCTCCGCGGGGCCAAGGCGATGCGGGCCGGACTCTTCACGAAGTCGTCCCTGATGCTCGGCCTCGGCGAGACCCGCGCGGAGGTGCTCCAGGCGATGCGGGATCTCCGTGCAGCCGGCGTGGACATCGTGACCCTCGGCCAGTACTTGCGTCCGAGCGGATGGCACCTCCCGGTCCAAGAGTTCGTGCCTCCCGAGGCTTTCGACCGCCTCCGCGAGGCCGGAGAGGCGATGGGCTTCGCCTACGTGGCCGCCGGGCCCCTCGTGCGCTCGTCCTACCGGGCCGGCGAGTTCTTCGCCGAGAAGATGATCCGGGGCGACCCGGATCGGAGGGGGTGAGAGGACGACCGAGGAGAGCCTCCTGCGCATCGTCGACGTCGACGGGACGTACGATTCGAAGTTGGAGCCGAAGCTCTCGCCCGATCTCCTCCTGACGGGGTATCGAAACCTCGTGCTCGTCCGCACGCTCGATTCGCGGATGCTCTCCCTCCAGCGCCAGGGGCGCATCGGCTTCTACGTGCCGAGCACCGGGGAAGAGGCGTGCCAGGTGGGGAGCGCGATGGCCCTCGAGAAACGGGATTGGGTCTTCCCGGCGTACCGCGAACCCGGTGCGGCAATCTGGCGCGGCTTCCCAATCGAGACGCTCATCGCGCAGGCCTACGGAAACGCCGCGGACCCGCAGAGAGGCCGCCAGATGCCCAACCACTTCGGGGCGAGCGACATCCATCACGTGACGACCTCGAGTCCCGTCGGCACGCAAATCACGCAGGCCGTCGGCGCCGCATGGGCCGCGAAGATTCGTCACGAGGACGTCGTCAGCCTAGCGTATTTCGGAGACGGGGCCACGAGCGAGGGCGACTTCCACGCCGGGATGAATTTTGCCGGCGTCTTCAAGGCCGCGACGATCTTCTTCTGCAAGAACAACCAATGGGCCATCTCCGTGCCCGTCGCGAAGCAGACGGCCGCGAAGACGATCGCGGAGAAAGCGCGCGCCTATGGGATGGACGGCGTCCGGGTCGACGGAAACGACTTGCTCGCCGTCTACGCGGTCACGAAGGCCGCGGTCGACAAGGCTCGGGGAGGCGGCGGCCCGACTCTCATCGAGGCCCTCACCTACCGGATGGGCCCGCATTCGTCGAGCGACGATCCGACCCGATACCGCCCCAAGGACGAGGTCGAGGCCTGGGGCCGGCGGGATCCGATCGACCGGATGCGGAAGTACCTCGAGCTGAAGGGGCTCTGGTCAAAGGACCGCGAAGACGCCCTGCGGGCCGAGCTCGATGACCTCGTCCAGAACACGATCAAAGAGGTCGAGCGGCAACCGCCGCCCGCGATCGAGACGCTCTTCTCGGACGTCTACGAAGAGATGAGCCCGCAGATTCGGGAGCAGATGGAGGCTTACCTCGCTTCCGGGGAGCGACGCCGGCCGGAGATGCTCGACAAGTTCCCCTTGTGACCTATGGCGGATCCGTTGCGCGCCGAGCGCGTGACCTTGAGGGACGGGCGGGCCGTCCTGATTAGACCCGTGTCGGTGGACGATGCGGAGGCGACCCTCAAGAACATCAACCTGATCGGCGCGGAACACGTCTACATCATGATCGAACGGGTAGACAACCTCGACGAGGAGCGGCGGTGGCTGTCCTCGTTCGATGGGATCCGGAGTGTACTGCTCCTCGCGCTGGCCGGTCGCGAGGTGGTCGGATCGGCGGACTGTCAAGGAGGGACGTATCCGAAGGACCGCCACGTCGGAGGAGTCGGCATCGCCATCCGGGACGGGTGGCGGGAAGTTGGACTCGGCCGCGTCCTGATGGAGCGAATCCTCGAGTGGATGCGGGCCCAGGGCTTCGAGAAAGCGGAGCTCGCGGTCTTTGCGACGAACGCCCGGGCCCGCCGGTTGTACGAGTCCCTCGGCTTCGTCGAGGAAGGCGTCCGCCGTAGCCACGTCCGGATTCGCGGAGCGTACGTCGACGAGGTCCTCATGGGCCTCTGGCTGGGACGCGAGGTCCGCTCCGGCGTCCCGTGAGTCATCCTTAAACGTCGGATTCGTTTTGCACCTCGGGGAGTTTTCCAATGGCTCGACGAGCAAAGCGAACGACGACGCGAACGAAATCGAAAGGCACATCCAGGCCGCGGGCGGCGGCGAGCACCGCCAATCCCGCAGGGCAGCGGACCGTGACGCCGTACCTGGTGATCGACGGAGCGTCGAAGGCGATCGAGTTCTACAAACGGGCGTTCGGCGCGAAGGAGGTCAACCGGTCTCCGATGCCAGACGGCTCCATCATGCACGCCGCGATCCGGATCGGCGATTCGATCATCATGATGTCCGACGAGTTTCCGGGCGGCGATTCGAAATCCCCGACCTCGGCGGGTTCGACGACGGTGAACCTCCACATCAACTCGAAAGATGTCGACAAACTTTGGAACCAGGCCCTGAACGCCGGCGCGAAGCCAACCCTCCCACTGGAGAACCAGTTCTGGGGAGAGCGGTACGGCAAGCTCCAGGATCCCTTCGGCCACATCTGGTCCGTCTCCATGCCGGTCAAGATGAGCGAGAAGGAAAAGGAGGCGAAACGGCAGGCGGCCTTCGCGATGATGGGAGCGGGTGAGGAGCCGGCATCCGAGAAAGGCTGGCCCTAGCCGCATCCGAATCTATCTTTATACGCGTCGTTCGCCTGCACCGGCGCGTGTCGGACGAGCCTCTCCAAGCGGAGGACGTGCGGAAGGTATACCGCGGCCGCATCGGACCGCACGTCGAGGCCTTGCGAGGGGTCTCCCTTTCCATTCGTCGAGGGGAGCGGATGTCGCTCCTCGGACGAAACGGCGCCGGCAAGACGACGTTCCTGCGAATCGCCTCCACCCTCCTCCTCCCGACGTCGGGTCGGATTCACGTCTTCGGTTTCGACGTCGTCGAGGAGCCGGAACGGGTGCGGCCCCTGATCGCGGTCGTGCCGCAGGAGGGGAAGCCGTTCTTTCACCTCACGCCGCGAGAACAGGTGTACTGCTACCTGAGGGCCCGCGGCATCTCCCGAGAGATCGCCCGGTCGAGGACCGAAGTGGCCCTGGAGAAGATGGGGCTTCTCGAGGTCGCGGACCGCCTGAGCGTCACGTTGAGCGGCGGGCAGAAACAACGCGCCATGGTCGCCACGGTCATGGCGACGGAGGCCCCTCTCATGTTCCTCGACGAGCCGACGATCGGCCTGGACCCCTTCGCCCGTCGGGCCGTTTGGGACGTCCTGCGGGAACTCACGAGGAAAGGATCCACGGTCTTGCTCACGACACACTACCTCGACGAGGCGGAGGCCCTTTCCGAGCGGCTCTACATCGTCGAGGAAGGACGGATCCTGTTCGAAGGGACCGCGGCGGATGCGAAGCGGCAAATCGGAGGGACCTTGCGCGTGTCGATCGAGAACGGCGGCCCGGTCCGGGACCTGTTCCGCTCCTTCGGAAGGACCGTCGAGGAGGGGACGGCCCTCTCCGTGATCACGGGTCCCGAGCGAATCCACGAAATCATGGACCTTGCCCTCCGCAACCAGCTGTCCGCGACGGTCGGCCCCGTCACCCTCGAAGAAGCCTTCCTCACGATCGTCGGACGATCGATCGACGAGGAGTGAGGGCATGGCGTTCCGACTTCGCTGGGCGGGTTCGGGCGTCTTCCTCGCGACGGAGATCCGCGTGCAGCTCCACGAATGGCTCGCGATCTTGACGGGCACCCTGACGCCCGGCGCGTTGATCGTGTTCGTCGCAATCCTCGCGCCCGAACTCCTCCCGGTGACGCTGGTCGGTGCCCTCGTCTACTCGATGTTCCTCATCGGACAGCGGGTCTTGAACGAAGCTGCCTACATCCGCATCGACCACAAGTTGAACGAGCTGTACCATGCGAGTCCCCTCTCGCCGGAAAGCTACTTCGTCGGGCTTGCCGGCGGCATGCTCGTCGCGTACCTGCCGCCGAGCCTCGTGCTCCTCGGCATCTTGCAAATCCTCCACCCCCTCGACGCGGTCGCGGGACTCACGTTGATCGTCTGCCTCCTCGCGGTCTGGGCCGTCTCGTCGACGATCGGGTACGTCGTCTCGACCTTGTTCAAGGACATGAAGACCATCTGGCCCTACTCGGCCCTCCTGACGAATCTGTTCGGCGTCGTGCCGCCGGTGTTCTATCGTCTCGGGAGCGTGCCGGTCGGGTGGCGCTCCGTGGCCCTCCTGCTCCCGACGAGCGCGGCCGCGGTCCTCGTCGATTCGGCGGCAGGCCTCGAGAGCTTGACGCGGATCGAGGCGACCGTCGCGGCGGTCGCCCTCGCGGCGGAGGCGCTCGTCCTCTTCGCCTTCGGCATCTATTGGGCCCGGCGGACGGCCCGGGAGCCGTGAGGATGGCCGCGGAGACGCCGCTCCGCTCCTACCCTCAACGCGGTCGAGTCCTCCC
>VBLS01000206.1:0-2850 GCA_005878635.1 Methanobacteriota archaeon
TGAAGGGGATCGCGGAGCGGTTCGGAGCGATCCGCCGCGGCCTGACCGTCGGCGAGGGAGACCTGCGGTCCCTGGAGATTCGCTTCGCGAACACGCCGATCTACGACGAGGCGGTCCGGGAGGCCCTCCTCCTCCATGCGGACTTCGACCGAGTCCGCGAGATCGTTCACAAGATTCGAGGGGGAGAAATCGAGGTCGTCATTCATCGGTCGGAGGAGACCCCCACTCCGCTGGCGTATCCGATCCTCCGTAGGTACGTGGAGGCACCGGAGCTCTTCTCCCCGGAGGCGGAGAGGGAGGAAATCCTCAATCGAATGCGCCTTCACCTCTCATCGGAGCCGGTCCACCTGCTCTGCTTCGAGTGTGGACACTTTCACGAGGAGGTCCGGATCGGGGAAATGCCCGATCATCCGGAGTGTGCGAAGTGCAAATCGAGGCTTCTGACCGTGCTCGGGTGGGCTGCATGGACCGTTCGAGACGCGTATGCGAAGCGCGCGAGGAAACTGGACCTCACGGACGAGGAACGAAAGTTGCTCACGCGAGCGAAACAAGTCGCAGACCTGGTCGCGGTATATGGGAAGCGAGCGGTCTACGCCAACTCGGTCTACGGAGTCGGACCGACGACCGCGAGCAAGATCCTTGCGAAGATGCAGGACACGGAGAAGGAATTCCTGAACGATCTGTTCGAGGCCAAGCTGAAGTACGTCACGACGCGACCGTACTGGAACGCGCCGCAGGCGAAGCCGAAGCTGTACTAAACCGGCCGGTTTCATTCGGGCCGAAGCCTTCATTCCCGGCGAGAGGGAATGGGGTACCGTCACCGACCTAGCGTGAGGTAACCGGACGGTAACCGTCGTTTTTTCATGGGTTGAAGGATATCCGTCGGCGGCCCTCGGAATCGTGGAGGGGTTGCCGTGAAGGCCCTGTCGCAGACCGTTTTCCTGGCCCTGACCGATCTGCGCCGGCAGCTCGGTTCGCCGCATAGCGCGATCTCTTTCGTCGGATCCATCCTCTTCGTCGGGATTCTCTTCTGGCTCCTCAGTGGCTTTGCGATCGACGCCTTTCTGAGCGTTGCCTTCCTCATGATGCCGATGCTGATCCTCGCGCCCGCAACAGCGGCGATTGCCTCGGATCGGGAGACCGGCTATGCGGGGATCCTGTTCACGTATCCCGTCACGGCCACGCGCTACTACGCCGCAAAATTTCTAGCGTTGCTTCTTCTCCTCGGAGTCTACCTCCTCCTGCTGGTTCCGTTCCTCGTGCTCATCCTCTTGTACGCGGGAATGGGCTGGCTCGGGGACCTCGGCCGATTTGCTGGATGGGCGGTCGTGGAAACATCGTTCGTCGCCGCCCTTGGGCTGTTCCTTTCGGCCTCGTTCGGTCGGCGAGCGACCGTCGCTTCCTCCTATATCGGCTTCGGGCTCGCCCTGTTGTTCGTCATCGGACCATGGTACATCCCCTACTACCTCCAGTCCCTGCCTTCGGAGACGGCATCGTGGCTCCTCCGATTCCTCCACTTCTCCCCCGTGATGGCAGCCCTCGACGAGCGGGGAACGGGTACGTTCGTTGCCGAGAACCCTTTGCCCGCCTTTCTGGCGACCGCGTCGGTCGTCCTGATTCTGGTCGCCTTCGGACTCCTCGTCTATCGCCGTTTCCAGAGCCCGGAGGGATGGGAAGTCCGCCGCACGAAGGCCGCGCCGGTAATCGCACTCGGAGTCCTCCTTCTGCTCGTCCTCCCGGCGCTCCCCGGAGTCAGTTACAACGTCAACCCATCGGGCTCCGGCAACTCGGGTTGCGCCATGCAAGGCGTCCTTCAGTACTGCGTGTCTCTCCAGACCGGGCCCCCCGAGGACGGGTTCGAGTACCCTTCCCTCGGCGTGCCGATCGTCATGCGGGTCATCGTCACGGTCCAGAACGCGAACCCGTCCCCCGTCCATGTCGGCCGAATTGCGGTGGCGTGGTCCTCCCGCTTCTTGGATTTCAATCTCACCGGCAAGGAGTTCGGTCCTGTCGACGTCCCTGCGATGTCCGGGCTCACCTTGAACGCGAACGCGACCGTGCTGCTCTCGCGCCTGGCGTCCGTCACGGTCTTCCAAGGGTTCTCGAGGATGGTCCCGATCCCCCTCGAGCTTGTCGTCGACGGGCTCCGGGTCGAGTTTCCTCTCGCCTTCGCACTGTCCGTGGCCGGAGGACCGATTTTCAGCCGAGACTTGGTATGGGTTTTCGTCGGTCTGGAAGTGGCCCTCGTCCTCGGACGCCGACTCATGCGGAGGCCGCGGAAGGCGTAGCCATGATCGAAGCGCTCGGCCTGACCCGCGCGTACGACGGACTCCGAGCGGTCGACGATCTGACGCTCGAGGTCCCAAAGGGCTCCGTGTTCGGATTCCTCGGACGGAACGGGGCCGGCAAGACCACGACCGTGAAGATGCTCTCCACGGTCCTCTACCCGACGGCCGGGACCGCTGCGGTGGCTGGATTCGATATTCGGAACGAGGCGCTCAAAGTTCGCTCGATCATCGGGGTCATCGGCGAGGGCACGGAACTGGCACGGCCGTTCTGGACTCCGATGGAGTACCTGCGCTTTTTCTCGAGGCTTCAGAGCGGTTCAACCGGGGCCCTCGGAGAGGAACTCAAGGAATGGCTCGCCCGCCTGGACCTCGCGGACCATGCCAACCGGCCGATTGGGGGCTTTTCCGCCGGGATGAGGAAGCGCTTGGAACTGTGCCGGGTGTTCTTGCGCCACCCGGAGGTTCTGCTCTTGGATGAGCCCACGAAGGAACTCGACATTCCCGGGAAACGCGAGATCTGGGAGCTGCTTCGAGACCTTGCAACAAAGGAGAAGGTCACGTT
>VBLS01000206.1:2870-3264 GCA_005878635.1 Methanobacteriota archaeon
CACGGAGATCGAGGCCCTGTGCGACCGGATTGCGATCCTGCGCCGCGGCAAGCTCTCCTTCACCGGGTCGAAGGCCGAGATCCCTCGCAGCGTATTCCGGATCGAGACGGGATCGCCGGAAACGGTCCAAAAACACCTCGAGGAGCATCTTCCGATCGCCTCGTCCTCGGCAATCCGCAATCGGCTCTACGTCGCCCTGCGGGAAGGTAGCTCTGCGGAGGAGCTTACATCCTTCCTCAAATCGGCGGGCACGTCGATCGGAGGGGTGTCCGAGGTCGATGCCTTCGATGAGAGGGTCCTCGCGTTCTTGTAAATTCCGGGATTCTGGCCCACTGTGCAATCCCCGATAACCGATGGACCGTCACTCGCTAGCGGGCCGCGACTTATCCGCCTC
>VBLS01000030.1 GCA_005878635.1 Methanobacteriota archaeon
TTGTGTCTGCGTCGTCGACCGGGAGGAGGGAGGCCGCATGCTCCTCGCCGAGATCAGCGTGCGCCTCCACGCCTTGCTGTCCGCGAAGGATCTCCTCGAGGCCGCGTGAGCCTCCGGCCGGTCCCGGGCACTTTCGCCCATCTCTCCCCCAAAACGATTCATACCTCCCCCCTCGCGTTGCGTGACGATGGATCCGATCGCCCTTTCGCCTCCGCCCCGGCCCTCCGTGCCGCAGGCCCTCACGGTCTCCCAGCTCGCCCGGTTGATCCGGGAGACGGTCCGCGCGAATCCCCTCCTCGGCCGCATCCTCGTGCGGGGCGAGGTGAGCAACGTGCAGGCCGCGCCCGCGGGTCATCGTTTCTTCACGCTCAAAGACTCGGGCGCGCAGATCGACTGCATCCTGTTCCGCGAGGACGCGGAGCTCCTCGGGTTCGAGCTCGAGGACGGCATGGACGTCGTCGTGTCGGGCGACGTCGACGTGTTCCCGCGGAAGGGGAACGTGGAGCTGGTCGTCCGCGCGGCCACGCCGGCCGGCGTCGGCGCGTTCTGGGCCGCGTACCAGCGGACGCGGAAGAAGCTGGCGGCGGAAGGCCTCTTCGACGTCGCGCGGAAGCGCTCCCTCCCTGCCTTCCCGCGGCGGATCGGCGTCGTCACGTCGGAGATCGGCGCCGTGGTGCACGACATCGTCACGATCCTCCGGCGGCGGTATCCGATGGCCCACGTGATCGTGGCGCCGGCCCTCGTCCAGGGACCGGGAGCGCCCGCGAGCCTGCGCCGCGCCCTCGCCGCGGTCGCGGACCGCGTGGACGTCGTGATCCTCGCGCGCGGAGGCGGCTCCCTCGAGGACCTCTGGTGCTTCAACGACGAAGGCTTGGCGCGCGCGGTGGCGACGTGCCGCGTCCCCGTCGTGAGCGCAATCGGCCACGAGACCGACGTAACGGTCGTGGATTTCGTCGCGGACGTGCGCGCCGCGACACCAAGCGCGGCGGCGGAGCTCGTTTCCCCCGACGCGATCGAACTGGCCGCCCGCGTGAATGACGCGCAGCAACGCCTGGTCCAGGAAATCCACGACGTCGTGTGCAGCGCAATGGAACGAGTCAAAGGACTCGGAGAACGGATGTCTCCGCGCGGCCTGCGCCGGAGCGTCGAGGCGAACCGAGAGCGTCTCCAACATGTCTACGACGCGCTCGCGGCAGGCGGCCCTCGCGAGGTCGCGCGTCACCGGGACCGGCTTGGGGCGGTCGGCCGGCGCCTGGATCTGCTCAGCCCGCTCGCGACGTTGCAACGCGGCTATGCGATTGCCGAACGGATGGACGGCCACGTCGTCTCGCGGGCCTCCGAGATCGAGGAGGGGGACGCCCTCGCCGTGCGGTTCCAGGACGGTCGGGTCCAGGTGCATGTCCAGGAGGAGGTGGCGTCGGGGTGACGCCGGAGCCGACCTTCGAGGAGTCGATGAAGGCCCTCGAGGAGAAGGTCGAGGCGCTCGCGCGCGGGGACCTGCCCCTCGATCGCGCCCTCGCGGTGTTCGAGGAGGGCCTGGCCCTCTTCCGGCGCTGCCATGCGATCCTGTCCGATACGGAACAGCGGGTGACGAAGCTCGTGGCCGCGGCGGAAGGCCTGACAGAAGAACCGTTCGCGGTCGAATGAACCCGGCGTCTCAAAAATCCGCGGGGAATTCGTCGGCCGATGCATCGTCGATGACCCGCCACGGTTTCTTGTACCCGACGCCCCCGCGGGCCTTGGACCGGCTCTCCCCTGCGGACTTGTAGTCCTCCTGGATCGCGATCGCCCGATCCGGCATGGACTCGAGGGAGAGGTCCGAGAGGTCCTTGCACATCGCGAACAGCTTGTCCTCCGTGTATCCGAACGGCGCGAGGAGCGTCTGGCCGGAGCGGGCCAGGAGCTTGATGTACTCCCAGGCGTCCGGCGTCTCGTCGCCTTCGAGGAACTCCGCGACGCGCACCTTCCGCTCCGAGTCGCGGGCTCGGGCGTCCATCAGGACGTACCGCACGGATTCGCCCGGCTCGACGGGGAAGCCTCGTTTCTCCAGCTGCTTCAGGGCCGCCGCGGTCGCCGTCAGGACGACGTACTCCGTCAGGGTGCGGGACACGCTCTTCGTGAGGATGAACTGGTGGACCGGGATCGCGCGGTCGAGGACGCACTTCGCGGTCCAGCGGAGGATGTCGACCGCCTTCAGGATGCGCTCGAGGAACTCCGCCGCGGTCGACGCGAGGCTGAGCTCTCCGAGCATCGCCTCCTGGCAGATGTTGATGAACTCCGGGGTGTCGTGCTTCCGGAGCTCGATCCCGCGGAGCTTGAACTCGTCGTCCTGGAAGAGGCCGTAGTAGCGGTTCAGCGCGCCGACGCCGGTCGTCTTGCACGGGAGGAACACGATCCACTTGTAGCGGCCCTCGAGTTCGATCGGGAGGCCGATCGATCCGGCGATGTGCTCGCGCACCTTCTCGATCGCATCCGCATTCGGCTTCGGCCGCAACCAGACAGAATCGACGATGCCGTGGACGACCTCGTAGCCATGGGATTCCGCGATCTCCATCGTGCGGACGAGGATGTCCCGAGCGTACGCGTTGATGGCCTCGTGGCATTCGATTCTTCCGAAGCGGGCATTTTTATATCCTTGGTAGCCGAACGACTGGCCGACAAAAGTTCCATCCGCCGTGACGAAACCGTGCAGGTCATTTTCGACTTCAAAGCAGTAAACGTATGGGTTTTCATATGGCGTGACCTCGATTGAAATGATTGGCAAGAATTCGAACAGCGTCTTGCGAGGCTTCATGTCCTCGAATTCCTGTGCTGTTCCTCCATCCAAATTGATTGTTGCGGACGTCGTACGTTCCCAGAGGGCTCTCGTAGAAATTGGAACCAAGTCTCCTGCCCTCAACTCATCAGCCGTTCTCACTTCGAATTCCTTTGCGCCTGTGAATACGAAAAATCGGTGATTTGGAGTCACAAGCAATTCTCGGCTGCCTTTGATCTTGACCTTTAGAAGCTCCTTTGGACTCTCGGCTTTCATAACCTTCGCAATGCGTTTTTCTTCAGGATGAAGGTGGTTATCGAAGCCCAAAACTCTCAGCTCGTCCTTACACGAAACAGTCCCGGTTCTGTTCGGAAGATATCGATTTACGACATCCTCAATTCGATCGATGTAGCATTTCCCATTCAATCTGTATGGGATGAGTGTGTCTGCACTGAAGCAGGTCACTAACGTCCACTTGAGAATCGTATCCCGCCCCGTGTACACATCTTGTAGCGGACCCGGTTCCTTTTTCATCTTCTTGTAGTATCGGCGTCGTTCGATTAGCGGCTTCAGCACGCGGCCCACGATCCCGACTCGCCGTGTGCACAGATGGTACCGCAACTCGGGTACGGCGAGCCCATCGGTGGGGCAACAAGCGCAATCGAGTGTCTCGGCGGAGATGTTGTACTTCACCATGATGCTCGGATACAGGGAGGAAAAGTCGAGTTCGTAGAGGCCCTCGTGCACTCCGACTTCCGGTTCGAACGTGAATCCGCCACGATCGCCCCGCAAGAGATTCTCGGCGTCCTTGAAATCCTCCGGGCGATTCTTCTTCCAGACGACGAGGCAGCCGTCCTGGTACGCGAGGTTCGTCTGCATCGCGGTGAAGGCCGTGCCCGGCGTGAGGCGCGCCTGTTCCTGTGGCGTGAGTGTCGAAAGACGCGAGAGCTCTGCGAGGCCCGCGAAATCGCTCTCGCGCATCGCGAAGTGCCCACGGTCCAGATGCAGCCGCCCGCGCAGGATGTACTGGCCCGGTTTGAAGACGATCTTCCCGTACGTGAAATACGATTTCCCTTTTCGTTCCGCGAACTTGTCCGGGTCCCGGCCGAGTTTCATCGTCACGCCAAGTTCCGCGGCCTTCCGCGCGAGGTACGGCATGACGAACGCGTCCCCGCCGTCCGTCATGAGGATGTCCGGGTCCGCCGACCGCAGGGCCTCGTCGATGCCCCGCAGGATCGTCTCCTCGGATCCGTCGAGTTCGATGCCTTCGAGGCGCGCGCCGAGGAGCTTGTCCTGCATCCGCGGGATGCCCGCGGGATGGTCGACGTGCAGGTCGAGGAGGGCCCGCTTCAACGGCGGCAGCGGATACTCGAGGGCGAAGTGCTCCTCCTCCGGCGTCCAGATCCCGTTCCCGTACCGGACGAGCCCCATCGGGAAGAGCCCGTGGTCCATCGCGTACCGTTGGGAGAAGCGCAGGTCGACGTTGTACAGCCGGTGGTCGACGTACCCGCCGTTCGAATCGAGGATGTGCGCGATCTCGCGGATGTCGCGGTAATGCCGCGGGACGATTTCCAGGACCGGCCGGGCCTCGTCGTCCTCGAGGGCGATTCGCCGCGGGACCTCCCGCACCTCGCGCACGCCGTCCAGGATCTCGGTCCGCCGGCGGATCTCCGGCAACTCGGCGGGCGCCGCGTGCAGGAAGAACGTCGGCAGGAACCGCGGGTCCTCGATCCGGTGGGCCCCGCGCTCGTTCCAGAGCCAGAGGACCATCGAGTCGCGGTCGTAGTCGCCGTAGGCATCGATGATCCAGCCGTGGATGCGCGACTCCCCCCGGAGCGGAACGAGACGCGCCTCAGGGCCCTTGAGGGTCTCCGGGGGAGGGGTCGGTGAAAGTGCGCAAACGAGGTACTTACAAGCATCCATTTGGAACATGCACAAACTCAGTCAGGGAACAGGTTCCACCATTCGTGTGGGACATCATGGCGCGATGTCACTCGAGGAGAGATCTCGCCTCGCTTAGGGAGGTTCGACCAGGAATGTTCTTGTTCTCATCGCGTCCTGCCAGTCTTTAGTGGAGCCTGAGGCATCGGAGGGGCCATCCCGGTTGTTCTGGGCCACTCCAATTAAGCAGCGGGCCCGGATGGAGCGGTACGTTCTCGAGGTGAATCGCGGACAGCTCCGTTTGATCGAACCGTCGCCCCGGGCTCGAGCAATTCAAACTGTCCCGCTCGTTGTCCTAGGCGTTTTGTACGTCGCGAGTTTCTTTTTCTGGGTTCCTCTCATGAACGGTCTCACTCGAGGTTTCGGGGTGGGCGGCTTCTTGGCTTTCACCGTCGTATTCATGATTTTGGTGATTTTCATGGGGACGCGACTCCGGAACGGCATGTTGAAGGGTCCTAACAAAATCACCGATCTCACACTTCTGGCAGTGCGGCGCAATCGGATCGGAGGAGTTCGACTTCGGGTTTCCTCAAAAGATCTGAAATTCCCCGGGACGAGTCAACTCTCAGATTCACAGGAACTCGTGGTCGTCGGATCCCGAGGTAGGATTCTTGACGCTCTGGGAATTCGAATGAGTGAGCTGCCCTGGGACAAACACTAGTTTGTTTGCAACTTCCGGCCGAGTCGTTTTCGCGCTACGAAGCGGAGCTCCGTGTCGAAAAGCCAGTAGCGTAGCAGTCTGATGCGATTGTGTCCAAATCAGGCGGACGTTCGTCGAGCCCGCTATTTGGACCCACGGGAGACCTGGAGTTCTGAATCGCAACCGGGAAGCGTCATCGGCTTCGACTGAGCCGCTTTTCCAAATCCGTGGACAAGCCTTGCCAAACTAGCGCAGTCACCGCGTGTCGGTCAGGGTGCGGACCAGGAGGGCCTCGTGGGGCGCGAGCACCATCCGCAGTTCGACCGAGAGGCCACGCCAGCCGTACCACCGCCAGAGGGCGCGCCGAGGAGCCTTCTCGAATCCGAGGGAGCCGAACAATCCGAGGGACGCGTCGTTCTCCTCCGTCACCGCGGCGAAGACGCGGGTCGCGCCCCGCCGTGCGAACCGCCTCAGCGATTCGTCGACGAGGGTTCGCGCGATGCCCCGTCGCCGGAAGTTCGAGTCCACCGCGATGAAGTATACGTAGCCGATCGGAGGCCTCCCCCCGAACCATCGCCCGACCAAAAAGCCCGTAGGGACTCCGTCGACGTCCGCGATGAGGAACGGCCACGCGCCTCGCACTCCCCGGACCGCGAAGAAGGCATAGATGCGATCGAAGGCCGCGCGCGCGATCCGCCGCAACGCGTCGACGTCGGCCGGCGCCCCCTCACGGATCGGCACGCGGCACGGAGAGAGGCTCGACCGAAGAACGTTCCCGTTTCAGCGTCTCGATCTCGCGTTCCATCTCCAGGAGGACGGAGAGTAGCGCGAGGATCGTCGGGTCCATGTGGGCGCAGTAACTCGCGGCGCTCGCGTGTTGCCGCGCCTTCGAGATCACGCGGTCGAAGGTCTCCCGGTCCTTCTCCCGCAAGGCCCGCCGGTAGTCCATCCAGTCGTTCAGGATCGACTCCAGATGGAGGCGGTACGTCGGGATCGTGCGGCCCACGCCCATCGAAGGGCCGGAGACCATAAGAGCGGGAGCGGGGGAGGGATGGGCGAAAGTGCCTCAGAGTCACCCGGTTCAGGAAGAGGTCGATCGCCCAGCCGCCGGAGATGAAACCAGGGATGAGGAAAGCTCGTCAAGGAAACGGCGACGTCCGTCACCGGCGCGAAGGGTTCCTCGGAACGCGTCACCGCAAGGCCCTCGCGATGTATCCATCGATCGCCGTGCGGAGGGTCTGGAGGGACACCGCGCCGTTCTCGAGGACCGCGTCGTGGAAGGCGCGCAGGTCGAACCGCGGACCGAGCCGCGTCTCCGCGTCGGCGCGAAGGCGCCGGATCTCGAGCTGGCCGACCTTGTAGGCGAGCGCCTGTCCCGGCCAGGCGATGTAGCGGTCCACCTCGTTCACGATGTTGTTCTCCGCGAGGGCGGTGTTCGCGAGCATGAACTCGATCGCTTGGTTCCGGGTCCAGCCCTTCGCGTGCATGCCCGTGTCGACCACGAGCCGGCACGCGCGCCATGCGTCGTAGGACAGCACCCCGATCCGGTCGAGGTCCGCGGTATACAGGCCCATCTCGTCCGCCAGGCGCTCCGTGTAGAGGCCCCATCCCTCCGTGAACGCCGTCACCCCGAGGTGCTTTCGGAACGCCGGGAGACCTTCGAGTTCCTGCGCGATCGCGATTTGCAAATGATGTCCGGGGATCGACTCGTGGTACGCGAGGACCTCTGCCTCGTACCGAGGCCGCGTCTCCGGCGCATGCGTGTTGATGTAGTACCGCCCCGGCCGCGAGCCGTCCGCGGCGGGCGACCGGTAATAGGCGATCGTCGAGTGCTTCTCCTCGTGCGGCTCGATGCGGACGACCTCGCACTCGGCCTTCGGCAGCCGGCCGAAATACCGCGGGATCGCGCGACGCGCGCGGGCGAGGGCCTGCCGGGCTTTGTCCTCGACCTCGTCGCGCGTGCGGAAGTAAAGGGCAGGGTCCGTGCGGAGCTTCTTGAGGATCTCGGCGCGGTCGCTCGTCCCGAGCGCCTTCTCCCCGAGGGCTTCGAGCTCGCGGTTGATTCGCGCCACTTCCCGCGTCCCGGTCGCGTGCAGCTCGTCCGGCGAAAGGTCGAGCGCGGTGTAGCTGTGGATCAGCCGCCGATAGGCCGCGGTCCCTCCCGGGACATGCATCAGACCGGGTCGCTCATCCGGGCGGGCCTGCGGGAGGATCTCGGTTCGCAGGACGTCCCCGAGGCGGACGAACGCGGGCCGGACGCGATCGCGGATCGCCGAGGTGAGGCCGTCGCGGAACGCGGTCCGGTCGGCCGCCTTCCATTTCCCGTGGGGGTCCGCGAGCGGTTTCAGGAGCGGCCACGCCTCGACTTCTTTGACCGCGAGATCGTCGATCTGCTCGATGACCTTGAGGACGCCGGAGCGGACGGCGACCCGGCCCCCCTGAAGTCCGCGCCGGAGGTTCGCGACATGGTCCTCCAGGTACGAGGCCATGGCGCCCCATCGGGTGACCATTCGGCGTCCATCGACGGCCGTGCGGACCGCCTGGTACGACTCGACGTTGAGGAGCGTAACGGCCGGGCCGTTCAACGGGTCCACCGTCCATTCCTCCACGTCCGAGAGCGCCCAATCGAGATCCGTCCGGATCGACGTGACCAGCTCGGACCGCGTCGTCCGCTCGGCCGGACGGAGCCCTTCCTCGGGGACGGCGATCGCTCGTTTGTGAAACGCCTCGAGCTCCGCGATCCACTCGGCACGGCCCTCCGGCGTGATGTCCGGGAGCCGGTCGTCGTAGCCGCGCATCCCGATCGCGGTCGCGAAGAGCGGGCTCTGGCGGAGGTACGCATCCCAGTAGGCTTTCGCGAGCGGCGCGAGTCGATGGGACCCCGCGGCGCTCTTCATCGACTTCGTCACGGTCGAGTCCACCGTCGCATCTTGCGGAGGCACGCCTTCTTGTCGTCCGGGGTGCCCTTGAAGATTTCCAGGGTCGCGGGCCCCTCGTAGCCGCGCGCCTTCAGGGCGGCCACGTCCCTCGCGAGGTCGATCGTCCCCTGGCCGAACGGCAGGTGCTCGTCCCCCGCCTCGCCGGGTCCCCCGTGATTGTCGTGAATGTGCGCGAGGCCCAACCGGTCTCCGAGGACCGCGAGGTAGTGGCGGGCCCCGTCCGTCCGCTGGTCGAGATGGGCGTGCCCGACATCGAGGCAGTGCCGCAGGTCGGGGACCGCATCGAGGGCCTTCCGCAGGACCTCCGGCGGCTCGTCGACGTTCTCGAGGGTCACGAGGACGTCCCGGTCCGTCGCGGCGTCGACGAGGTCCGAGAGCCAGGAGGTCTTCGCCCCCGCCGCGATGCGCGGGGCCGAGCGCGCCTCCAGGAAATGGGCGTTGAAGACCTCCGTGCCGACCGGCGCGAGGGCGTCCATGAAGCCGACGAACCGCGCGAGGTCCGCCTGGTGGAACTGGGACGGCGGCAGGTGCGCCGTCAGGAGGGGGATGCGCTTCGCAAGGACCTCGGCCTCGGCCTGCAATTTCTCCGGCTCCCAGGTGATCCAGGTCAGGTCGAGTTCCGCGTAGTCGAAGCCCGCCTCACGGATCTCGTCGATCTGTTTCAGGAACGGCTCGCGGCTGTAGGTCGAGGCGCCGATCCGCATCGGGCCGTCGTACCGTCGCGGTCGCTATAAGGGTTCCCGCGGCACGCTGATGGTGCCCCGCGACATCGCGGCGCCGTGGCCTTCGACGTGTTCGTGACGGTCCTCGCCGGCGTCGGGATCGGCTTGTCCCTCGCGGCGCCGCCGGGCCCCGTGAACGCGGTCATCGCCTCGCACACGGTAACGCGATCGTGGCGCGCGGGTTTCCTGGTCGGCGTCGGCGCGACGACCGCGGACACGATCTTCCTGGCCATCACGATCCTCGCGCGCTCCGTCGTCGCGGGCATCGAGCCTTACGTCCCCTTCATCGCCCTCCTCGGCGCGGGCGTCATGGTCTATTTCGCATGGAGCACGGCAAAGGTTTGGAAGCGGGCCGATGCGATCGTCGGATCGACGCCGGAGGCGCACGCGAAATCTTACGCCACCGGGCTGTCCGTGAACCTCACGAGTCCCTATCCGATCCTCTGGTGGCTCACCGCGGGTCTCGTCCTCATCCGCCAGCTCGGCCCCGCGGTCCTCGTCGGCTTCTTCGCGGGCCTCCTGCTCTGGATCAGCGCGTTCCCCTTCGCTCTGCGGGAGGCGCAGCGGCGCGTCGCGCAGGCCTACCGGGCGGTCCTCCTCTTTTCGATCGCCTGCCTGCTCGCCTTCGCCGCCTGGCTCGTCTGGTCCGCGGTGGCCGCCCTCCCGTGATTGGACGGCGACCGACCGCGGTGTTTCGTCTCAGCGGTGCTGCTCGAGGTCGCCCATCATCTGCTCGAACTGCTCGCGGGTGATCTCTCCGCGGGCATACCGGCTCCTCAAGATCGCGTGGGCGTCGTCCCCGTACCGCCAGTAGTGCCGGCCGTATCCGCCCCAACCCCAGCCGCCCCACCAGCGCATTCCCCAGAAGAAGAGGAAGAACAGGAGGAAGAAGACCCAGCCGAACCCGAAGAAGGGAAAGAAGACGAACCCGGTCCCGGGGCCGCGGATGGCGTACGCGACCAGGGAAGCGGCGATCACGAGGCCGATGACCACGAGGAATCCGACGAAGGGCCACAGGAAGGCCCGCCGGGGATAGCCCGAGGGAAGGCTCATGCCCGGCCCCCTGCCTCCGCGACGGCCTGGAGCCGCCGCGCGATCTTCTCGATCGCCTCGCGATGCGGTTGCAACTTCGACGCGTCCGAGGACTTCAGGTCCTCGAAGTACGCCACGTATCCTTCCATCTCACTCACCATTTCCGGGATGCCCTGCGGCCGCCGGCGGCCCATGCCCGGGACCCATTCGAACTCCTCCCGGACCTTCGGGTTCAGTTCGTACCGCCCGTCCGCTCGCTTCTGGATCAGGCCTTCCCGTTCCAGGTCCGCGAGGAGCGGATAGATGGATCCGGGGGAGGGCCGCCACCAGCCTTGCGTCATCTGCTCGATCGCATCGACGACTTCGGCCCCGTTCTTCGGGGACCGCGAGATCAGCGACAGGGTCCACATCCGGAGGCCCCTCCGCCCGTGCATCTTCCACGCGAACGGCCACATGGTATCGACGTTCCGATATCGGAATACCGATATATCAAGCTGTGTGAGGCCTGCCCGCGGATTCCGCCCCCTTGCATTACCATCCGAGGCGGAGATGGCCCGCGGCCCGGATCCCATGCCACCCGCCATCGGACTCGAGGCCGAGGATCCGCGGGACCGTATGATCGAAGTCGTCCAGGGTCATCTGGTTCGGCGGGACCGCCGCGTACCAGTCCGACGTGCCCGTGTCGAGGCGATCGATCCGCACCCCTCCCTTGCGGTGCGTGACGCGGACCACGCGATCCGCGCTCTCGTACAGCTGACGTCGGATGGACCGGCGGCGGTTCAGCTTCGCCAGGCCCGCGTTCGTCACGAGGCCGACGACCTCCCGGTCCGCGACCGTCTGGCGGGCCGCGCGCATGGACCGCTGGAACAGCTGGTGGGCCTCGCGCAGCTC
>VBLS01000210.1 GCA_005878635.1 Methanobacteriota archaeon
GCTCGTCGTCCTCGATGAGCGGACCTTCAAGGCATTCTTTGCGGCGGTCCTCCTGTTGTTCGGCGCCTACATGGTCCTCGACTGGGTGCGGAACAAACGTTCGGTCGACGAGGATAACGACGCCCTGCGAACGCGCCCCCGCGTGCTGGGCACCGCCGTGGCAACCGCGGGATCCGGGTTCCTGTCCGGCAGCATGGGCATCGGGGGCGGCCTCCTCAACGTCCCGTTGCTCCTCTACATCCTTGGCCGAAAGACCCGCAAGGCGATCGGGACGTCGTCCCTGCTGATCATCCCGACCGCGGCGGTCGGCTTCGCCGCGTACCTCGCGAGCCTGGCGCTCGCGCCGTCCGGGTTCGTGTTGCCTCAGGCCTATTTCCTCATCCCGATCCTCATGCCGATCGTCTTCGTCGGAGCGTATCTCGGCTCCCGCTGGGGACTCGCGAAACTCAAGACACGATCCGTCGCCCTGATCTTCATCATCGTCCTGTTCATCGCGGCGGCCAAGTTGGTCTTCGACCTGCTCTGAGGCGACGCCGATGTAGGGCCGGATAGAATCATCGGTGGGGGAGAAGCCCCCTCCGGCGGTTCGCCCACTCTTGCGTCTTCGTGAAGAGGAGCTGATCGACCACGATCCCGGTCACCAGGATGACGAACATCACGCCCATGACTCCCGCGATGTCCGGGACGGAGGAGGCGGACTCCAGGAGGAAGCCGAGGCCGACCGTGGCGAAGATGAGCTCCGCACCGATGAGCGACCGCCAGGCGAAGGACCATCCAACCTTCGCCGCGGAAATGAGATGCGGGAGGGCGGCCGGGACCGTGACCCGGAGGATCAGATCCATCCCATCCGATCCCATGTTGCGCGCTGCTCGCAGGTACAGGGGAGGCACCGTCCGCAACGCATCCGCGAATGCGATGCTGACCCCGAACACCGAGCCGACGATCGTCACGAAGAGCAAGGTGGTCTCCGACAACCCGAACCAGATGATGGCGAGGGGCACCCACGCGATCGACGGGAAGGTCTGGAACCCGAGGATGTATGGTTGGATGCCCTTCCCGAAGGTGGCGAACCGGACCATGAAGAACGCCAGGAGAGCGCCGAGGACGAGGGACATCAGGAACCCGACCGCGAGCCGTCGGAGCGTCGCGGCGATGGCGCGGACCAGCCGCGTGCTGTTCCAGAAGACGACGAGGGCATGTCCGACGTCGGTGGGGCCAGGGAAGAAGGGTCCCCAGATCCCCCAGCGCACGATCAGGTCCCAGATGACGACGGCGACGACCGCCACCGCGACCATCGGGACGAGGTGACGGAACTCCCAGGCGAGGCTCCGCTCCGGGTTGCGCGCTACAACAGGAGTTTTGTCTGGTTGTTCGACCATTGGACCTCCGCCTTCAGGATCTCGTTCGATCGTCGAATCACCTCCTCGACGGCCGGATCGTTCAGGGTCCTGGGCCGCGGCGCGTGGTTCTCCAGGATCTGGCTGACCATCCCAGGCCGGTGCGATAGGACCACGATGCGATCGCCGAGGACGGCAGCCTCCCGCACGTCGTGCGTCACGAAGAGGGTCGTCGCCCCGCTCCGCTGCCAGAGGTCCTGGACGACCGACTGCATCTCCTCGCGGATCTGGACGTCCAACGCGGCGAACGGTTCATCCATCAGGAGGACCCGAGGGCGCAAGACGAGCGCGCGTGCGAGCGCTACGCGCTGCTTCATCCCGCCGGAGAGCTCGTGGACGCGCGCATGGGCGAACTTCTCGAGCTGGACGGTCGCAAGGTGCCGCGCGACCCTTTCTTTCCGGTCCCGGCGGGGAACCCGCGCGACGCGCAGTCCGAATTCGACGTTCCCCGTCACGTCGAGCCACGGGAACAACGCGGCGTCTTGGAAGACGACGATCCGATCCGCGCCTGGGCCGTGCACGCGGTTGCCATCCATCTCGACCCAGCCGGTCGTCGGGTCCTCGAGGCCCGCGACCAGGCTGAGGAGCGTGGACTTTCCGCAGCCGGAGGGTCCGACGATCGTGACGAACTCCCCCTCTCGGATCTGGAGGTTCACATCGCGGAGGGCCTCCGTCTCGCCCGATTTCCCCTTGAAGCGCTTCCCCAGCATGACAAGCTTCAGTGCCGCGCCTTTCATGGTCCGACCACCCGCGGGAGACCGAGCTGATCGAGGACTCCGTTCAGCAGGCTCAGATCGTAGAGGGCGTCCGTCCGAAGGTCTCGGGGCAAGAAATCGAGGTCCTGGGCCCACTTCAAGTAGGTCGCCAGGGACGGGGCGATCGGGTCGTAGGTGACGTTGAAATTCAGGAATGCGGCGCCGATCGTCCCGGCGTCAAGGCGGCTGTTCGTCGCGTTGTAGATTGCATCGTTGATGATCGCGAGGTCCGAAACGGTGGCGTTTTGCAGCTCGAGGGTCACGTTCACGTACGCGCGGAGGAAGG
>VBLS01000211.1 GCA_005878635.1 Methanobacteriota archaeon
GAGGAGCTTGCATTTCAGCGTCTTCGTCTCGCCGTCCTGATCGAGCACGACTTCGACGCCTCCATCCTGCCGGCGGGCCGATTGTGCCTGTGCTCCGAGGAACGTGTGCGCCCCTTGGCGGACCGCATCCGTCGCGATCGCGCGGTCGAACATCGCCCGCTGGACGACGACCGCTTCCGTGTCGTGCCCGTCGATCACGAGCTTTCGTGCCGATGGAGAGTAGAGCTCCGCCCCGTGCACCGCGCCGATGATCGTCTCCTTGCAATGCACGTAGTCGAAGACGCGGGGCGTGACGAGGCCGCCGCACTGAATCGGTTCCCCGATCTCCCGGTGTTCCTCGACGAGCGCGACCTCGTATCCCGCGGCCGCGACCTTCCCCGCGAGATATCCTCCCGCCGGTCCCGCGCCGATCACGACGACGTCGAAGGAGCGCGCGGAGGTGACCACGTTCCGGCATCACTCCTTCAGATTCATGATGATCTCGAGGAAGTTCTCGAGGTGTTTCGACAGGGAGGCGTTGTCGGTGTACCCGCAGGCCGACAGGTCCGGAGCCGCGATCAAGGCCGAGGCCCCGTCGACGATCACGTCCGTCGCGATGAGCCCCTTCCGGTGGACGGAGGACGCGCCTTGCGGGATCTTCTGGCCGGGTTCCGTGATGATCGTGAATCGAATGCCGCGTGCGACGGCCTGGTCGATCTTCTTCCCCATGCTCTCTCGGATTTCCGAGAACGTCGGGGTCGCGACGATGCACGTCTCCGACGCCTGATCGATCAACTCGCCGATCTTCTCAAGGACCCGCGGCTTCGTGATGATTGTGTAGACGAGCTGCGGCTCGCCCTTGGACCGCAGGACCTCGTGGAGCAAGTCGAGCTTGCTGAACGTGTCCTCCAGATGGTCGATCACGCGGCCCTTGACCTTGCCCGGCGCTTCGGGCTTGAAGATCGTCGGCCGGCCGCGGGTCGAAATCGCGAATCCTTTTTGGCAGAGGCTCTGGAGGACCTTGTACGCGGACGTCCGCGGGATGTGCGCCGTCTCCGCGATCGTCTCCGCGCTGCCGTAACCGTGCGCGACGAGCGCGATGTACCCGCGGGCCTCGTATCCGGAGAGGCCGATGGACTCGAGGGTCTTCGTAGCCCGCTCGAACTCCTGCTCCAAGTCCACTCCCTGAGCGAGGAGCTTCGACAAGTCTTGCGGAACCACGGCGCACGATACCCTCGGACGCCACTTTATCTTTTCGAAACGGCCGGGAGCGCACCTTTATGCGGGCCGAACCTTCCTTCCGGTCCGATGGGATCTGCGCGTCCCGCGCTGCTTGCACTCATCGTTGTCCTCATGGTGTTTTGGAGCGTCGTGCCGTCGACGCAAGGACAGGGTCCTGCGGGCAATCTCGTCGTCTCGACGGACTACGAACTCTTCGGCACCTACGACTTGCGAGGGGGAGGCCACGTCACCTGGACGTGGACAGGCTCGCGGGCGACGGACTTCCGGCTGAAGCTGTTGCATCTATTCGATGAATACACCACGATCCCCCGTGGATTCGTATACGCGGGCGCAACCACGAACGCGAACCGCGACGGTCGCCTCGACTCGCTCGAGGGCGTAGCCTATACAGACCTGCTCGAGAGATCCCTCGAGAACGCGCCGCGAGGCACGCAGTCCCAGTACCTGCAAATGTTCCCCTTCGATCTGCGAGACAAGACCGGCGATCCCGCGACGAGCTTCGACCGCAGCACGTCAGGCCTCGCAGGGGCCAACGCGTCCACCTCAAGTCCCGTCGAAATCCGCTTCCTCTTCGAGGCGAACATCACGACCACGAATGGCCGTGTCCCCCTGGCGACCTCGGCGCTGGTGAGCCCGGTGTACCAGATTTTCTCCTATCGGGCGGTCCAGTCCCCGATGCTCAACAGCTCCGGATCGTATCCGGGATCCTGGCCCTTCCTCCCGGAAAACGGCTGGCACGTCGTGACGGTCGGAGGCCGGGCAGCGTTCTGGGCCGGCAACGACACGACGGGCCTCTATGACAACAACCTCGATGCCTCCAGCAGGACATCGGCCGATCCCCCGCTCGCCGCTGACCCGGCGTACGTTCCATTCGATCTCCGGTTCGCATCAAACGCGTGGGCCACGTTCAATTACACGGGCTCGGTCCGCCCGGGCGACTACCTTCGGCTCGAATATGCGCATCCGCCGGCCTACACCGATTGGACGAGTCTCTCCTTCAGCTCGGGACCGACGTTGCCATCGACCGCGCCCCTTCAGTGGGCCAACGCGACGGTGGATCTTTCGAGCCTGCTCGGCCAACAGGTTCGCTTGCGATTCCGCTTCCATTCCGACGGAGCGCTGACAGCGTCGGGATTCTACATCCGCGACTTCGACCTCCACGCGCCGGCCGATTACACCGGAGAGGTCGTCGAGGCCGACACGCACTACCTGATCGGCCTCCTCAGTTTCTCGGATCCCTCCGTCTCCGCGGGCGGCCTCCAACTCATCCGGACCCCGGGAGGCGAGTTGGTCACCTACGGCGCGACGTGGGATCCATCCCGCGTGCCCCGCGACACGATCCAGTTCCGCACCTTCGATCTCCTGGAGAACCCGCAGATCCTCTTCGTCGTCATGATTGCGGCCACGTACGCGATCTCGCGGTTGCAGCACGGAGCCTACGAGCGGTACCGCGCGTCGTATCCGGCCGAATACCGCCCCGCGGCCCTCCGGAACAGGTGGATCCACCGGGCGGGGAAGGTCGGCATCGGGATCCTGATCCTCTTCTATTTCGTCCCGACGGCCCTGTGGTTCGTCGGCCTCCGCGCGGTCGTCTCCGGCCTGGCGTTCTGGTTCCTCGCCGTCGCCATGGCCGTCGGCTTTGGGTACGGCACGCGCGCGTCCTACGATCGCCGCCTGCGGAGGACGCTCGCTCCGATCGTCGGCGAAGAAGGTCCTGTCGTCCAGAAGATCATCGTGCCGGCGCCGACGGAGTCGTCCGCCCCCGTCGTCGGCGAGTGCGTCCAATGCCGCCAGCCGATCCATCAGGACGACCGGACGTACCGGTGCACCTGCGAGGCCCTCTACCACATCGCCTGCGCGTCCGGCCTCGTTCGTTGCGCGAACTGCCAGCAACCGATCGCGGCCGGGGTCACGCAGCAGCGAGGGCAGGTCTCCCTCCGGTGCGAGTCCTGCGGGGAGCTGCAGCCCGTCCTCGAGGGGACGGACCCGCGGGCGACAACCTGCGCGAACTGCGGCGGGCGCCTGCGCCATCTGGAGACCGGCAAGCGCTACCTGCTCGTGGCGCGGAACCCGGCCCTCGCGGTCACCTGGATGCGGGACCTCGTCAAAGGTGGGAAGTCGGGGCTCATCATGACGACCGCGTCCCCCGAACGCCTGCGCCTGGAGTTCGGCATCAAGAAGGCGCCGATCGTCCAGATCTCCAGCCGGGTCCCCGGCGCGGTCCATCCGAAGGACCTCGATCCCGCGCTCCGCGCGATCCTGCCGATGGCCCGCGAAGGGAAGGGCGGCGTAATCCTCTACGACGGACTCGATGAGGTCATCGCGGAGGCTTCTCTCGCGGACGTGATTCGATTCCTCCGGAAGGCGAACGACATGGCCTTCGTCCATGGCGTCACGGTCATCGGCCGGGTCGGGCCCGGTCGCCTCTCGGACGTCGACCTCAAGAGGCTCAACGCGGAGTTCGACGAATTCCTCGATGTGTCGGCACAGCCATAAAGCAGCTATTCCGGCGGCCCGTTCCATCGGACCCCGATCGAATGCTCGACGCCGAGCTGGTCGAGGATGCGGGCGACGACGAAGTCCACCAGATCTTCGATCCGTCGGGGCCCTCCATAGAATCCCGGAGAGGCCGGCAGGACCACGACGCCGAGGCGCGCCAACTTGAGGAGGTTCTCGAGGACGATCGCGCTCAGGGGCGTCTCCCGGGGGACGAGGACGAGGGGCCGCCGTTCCTTGAGGGCCACCGCGGCCGCGCGGGTGACCAGGTTGTCCGCGATGCCCGTGGCGATCTTGGCCAAGGTCGTGCCGCTGCACGGGACGACCACGAGGGCCCGGAACCGATGCGACCCGGAGGCCGGAGGCGCCGCGAGGTCCTCGCCGTGGTAGAGGGTGTTCGCGGGGCCGGCGAAATCCTTGGCGGAGAGCCCCGTCTCGATCTCGATCACCGGGGCGGCGTCCTTCGTCAGGATGACGTCGGTGCGAGCGCCGAGGACCTCGATCAAACGGCGCGCATACGCGACCCCGGACGCCCCGGTGACGGCGACGAGGAATCTCGATTCCGGGTTCACGCGACTGGGGAGACTCGGAGGCCACATGAACGTTCCGCGCGGGAGGAGTCCTCGAGTTAACCTTGTTTAAGGTTGCATGTTGCATTGTTCGACAAGGATTAACGTCGGCCCTCGATGCGACCGTATGGTCCGCGCGTCGGTCCGCCTCGCGACGGTGGCCGACCTCGATCTCCTGGTGCGTCACCGTCGGTCCATGTTCGAGTCCATCGCCACATTCCCAGGCCGAGATCTGGACGCGGCGGACACCGTCTACCGTCGTTGGGCCCGGACCCGATTGCGGACCGGCCACCTGTCGCCGGCGTCCCGGTGGCGAGCGGATGTGCGTGGATCATGGACGTCCAGCCGCACCCGGGTCGTCCGGGGACCGACGTCGTGTATCTCCTCTCCATGTTCACGGAACCCGGCCATCGCGGGGAGGGCCATGCGACGCGGATCGTCCGCGCCGCGATGCGGTGGGCGAAGGTCCGCGGCATTTCGTTGATGGTCCTACACGCCTCGGAGTTCGGCGAATCGATCTATCGGCGACTCGGTTTCGAACGGACGCGGGAGATGCGACGCTCCCTTGTTCCGGCGCCTCGTCGGAGCCCGCGTTCCTCCAGGAAAACGGGGCGTCGCGCAAGGCGTTCCTGAAGGCGCGATGCACGCACGCAAGCCTTCATATACGACCTTGATTTATGAAGCCCGAATTCGACGAGTGTCACCGATGACAACCGCGTATGACGTGCCTCCCGGGCTCCTGATCGAGCGGCTCAAGGACCGCTTGCAGCAAGATGGGAAGATCAAGCCGCCGGAGTGGGCCCCGTTCGCGCGGACCGGCGTGCACACGGAGAAGGCGCCGACCCAGCCGGACTGGTGGTACCGCCGCGTCGCGGCGGTGCTCCGCAAGGTCTACCTCAAAGGACCGGTCGGGACCGCGCGGCTCGCGGCGGAATTCGGTGGCCGGCGGGACGACGGCTCCGCGCCCTACCATCCGCGCCGCGGCTCCCGGTCGATCGCGCGGGAGGCGATGCAGCAGCTCGAGTCGCTGGGCCTTCTCTCGAAGACGGATAAGCGAGGCCGGTCGATCAGCGCGGCGGGCCGCAAGTTGCTCGATTCCCTTTCCCACGAGATCCTGATGGAGCTGGCGAAGACGACGCCGGAGCTCGCGAAATACGCGGGAGGTCGATGATTCCATGTCGATCGGCGAGGACGAGCTCGACGCGATCCGGCGGAAGAAGCTCATGGAGTTGCAGCAGGCCCAGACCCAGGCGGCCGCGGAACAACAGTACCGCGAGCAGGTCCAGGCGCAGCGGCAGACGATCCTGCGACAGATCCTGACGCCGGAGGCGCGCGAGCGGCTCGGCCGGATCGAGCTCGCCTATCCGGAGCTGAAGGAGAACATCGAGAACCAGCTCATCCAGCTCGCCCAGAGCGGTCGGGTGCAGCGCCAGATTGACGACGCGACCTTGCGGCAAATCCTGGAACGCGTGATCCCACGCCGGCGGGACATCAAAATCGAGAGGCGATGACCGTGGCGAAGAACAAGCCGTTCGCGAAGAAGCTCCGCCTGCTCAAGGCGGTC
>VBLS01000212.1:0-1157 GCA_005878635.1 Methanobacteriota archaeon
AGCCCAGTCGCCATCGCCTCCAGAAATGCAAGCGGCATCCCTTCGTAGAGCGAGGGGGACACGAAAACTTCCCCTGCGCTGAGGTAATCGGGAAGGCCTCCACCGATCGGCCCCAGGGGAATTATTCGGGACGGGTTGTCTAACATCTCAACTGAGCGCGCCACCAGGTCCGGTTCATCCGGAGTGGCTTCCCCGAGCAGCAAGATTTTGAACGCCAAGCTTGCCAAAAGGCTCGAGTTGGCGGCTCTGATTAGGGTGTCCACGCCTTTCGTCGTTGTCCACCTTCCGGCAAAGACGAAGACCGTCTCCGGTCCGAGACCGAGGTCTGTCCGAACTCTGCGCCGTCCTTCAGCTGAAGATCGGAACATCTCGGTGTCGACTCCATTCTCGATGATTCGGATCTCGCGGTAGGGGAAAGTTTCTGCGACGAAGCGACTTACCGCGACCGATTCCGTCGCCGACCTCACAGAGAGGTTGCTTATGAGCCCCTCAGTCGCCCGTCGAATTCTTCCGGCAGCAACAGGAGTGCGGACATGGACGGTTATCAGGGATGCCTTCCCGAGGATTCGAGCCGTCAGGGTCGCTGCCAATGATTGGAGATGGGCTTGATGGACGTGAACAACTTGGAAATCATCGCGTTCCCGAACCTGTTTCATCGCCGTGGCAATTGCCAACTCCAGGTTGGAGAACACCTTCCATCGCAGATTGAATCCGCCATCGCCGCGTATCGATTGCGACTTGAATTCGGCGGGACACGCGAGACTCGCCGAGATTCCCAGCGGTTCGAGGAACCGAATTAGGTCGCGGACAAATCGGCCGATCCCTGTGAGACGAGACAGAGGATAGGGGCAGGTGATGAAAACGGTCGCCATGCGCGTTGCTCCCTTGGGGATTGCGGATGCGGCTGATGCTCTCACGAATGCTCGCCATCCTACCGAGCCATCAGTCTGGCCGGCACTCCCGCGACTGTGGCGCCCGCGGGCACGTCCCGGGTGACCACGGATCCTGCCCCGACGATTGCGTTGGCCCCGACGGTGACTCCCGGAAGGATCACACAATGAACCCCGACGAACGCCCCTCGTTCGATGCGCGTTTCCGCGACCCGCTCCGCACCTTTTCCCGTGTAGGCTTTCGATTCATCGTGTGCGAGGATCGTG
>VBLS01000212.1:1198-4528 GCA_005878635.1 Methanobacteriota archaeon
CGCCCGCTCTCCGACGACAACTTTTTCGGGAAAGAGGTTATCGATAATGACGAAGTAGCCGATTTCTGCAGTCTTTGCCACGCGTGCGCCGCGGAGGCGATGAAAGGCAACTCGCAGGGAGGAAGTAGGACTCCACCACGCCGGAAGCAGGAATATCGTAGAACGAGATCGGGCAAAGAGGGGTCGATGGGCCCGATGAGTCCTATGCTCGACTGCCACGTTTGTCGTCATTCTCAATCCCTTTCGGCCCGCGCCCTGCTGGGGATCCGGAAGATATCGCCCCAAGTTTTTCTACCTCCAGAAGCGACTCCGAGGCACACGGAAATCGCTGCCCACAGCAAGCCCGCCGCGACGAACCACGCTGGGCCCGCATTTTCGGGCAACCCGACAAAATAGCAGATCCCACAGGAACCAATTGCAACGGTGGCGGTCAAGACCACTCGATGCGACACTAAACGAGTTCTCGCGAAGCCTAACACATGATTGTCGACTGCCCGAATGAGGAGGAACGCCACCAGACCGAAACAAACGCTTACTGCCAGTGCGGTCCCCGGCATTCCGAGAAACTCCGTGAAAATCAACGAAACGATTGCCATACACACTGCTCCCACGGCGGAGATTCGCAGACCAACTTCTGGCCGGCCCACCCCGGGGATCGACGCGGCGATCGCCCGGAGGCAGCCCAGAGCGCCCGTCCCTCCCAGAAGGATGAGTGCGATTTCATAAGCGCCGATGGCAGTCGAACCGAAGACGACACCAAGGACCGGTCGCCCAAAGAGGACGAGTCCCGATCCCAGGATGCCCATAATGGCCACTGAAGCGACGAAGGCGGTTGACAAGTACGTGGAAACGCGCCGCCAGTCGTTCGTCGCCGAGTATTGTGACGTCACAGGGTACGTCGTCGTGGAGATGCTCCCCGGAATGATCCAGAACGCGCGTGTCACAAACACAGCGAGGGCGTAGGTGCCTACCAAAACCGGATCGCCAATGACGAGGGCAAGGATCACGATATCGATTTGATAGAGCACAGTGCTGAGCGCGTTCGTCGCCGTCAATCGAATCCCAAAAGGAACGAGTTTTCGGAAATCTTCGACGAAGTCGCCGGCCCTCGTCGGTACGACGCTCTTCCAGTTGAGCGCGAGCAGAATTCCGAAGAAAGCGATGGCTCCTGAAGCCGACGCAATCATCACGCCGATGAGGCCCTGTCCATTCGCCAGGAGTCCAATCGTGAGAACCAGGCCCAGGGCCGATTGGATCATTGTGAGAAGGGCTAGGGGCCGAAAGAGGCGTCTTCCTTGAAAGATTCCAAGGAGCGTCGCGCTCCCCATCGCGAAAGGCATTTGCAAGGCCTGTAGAGCGAGCAAGAGGCCGAAGTTGGAGTAACCCCCGTAGCTCTTGAAGAAGAGAGAGACCGCGCCCAGCGTTAACCCGGTCGTTACGCCTGCGGCGAGACCGAAGATCAAAGCGCTCGCCGCGAACGACTCAAGAGGTTCTTTCTTCCCCTCCCGTTCCGCAATGAACTTGGTCAGAGCGGCAGAAACGCCCAAGTCTCCCGCGAAACCGAACAAAGAGGCGATGGCGATGGCAGAAGCCCAGACTCCGTAGCCTCCGACACCGAGATAGAGGACGAGAACGGGGTTCATCACTGCTCCGACTGTCAGGGCAACTATGGTTGACGAGAGGGTCCAGCCGGTACCGCCTAAGAGCCTACGCCTCTCCGAACTCATCGTGGCCGCGGCATACGGGCCGACGCCGCTATTAAAGGGCAGCGATGTCCGTCTCTGGGTCGATATTGTTTCTAATCGGAATCAGCGTCTCGCCGAGAGGCCTTCCCGGTACAGTCTCTCGATCTGCGGGACAACGATTTCATTGGAGTATTCCCGCAACACAGCTTCTCTTGCTCGTCGTCCAATCTCAACCAACCGTTGCGGATTCTCTGCCAACTGCCGGATTGCTTGGGCTGCAGAAGCAGCATTAGGATCGAGCAGCAGGCCAGTTACTCGATCGACGACGGGATGCGTGTCCTCCGAACGAGTCCGGAGAATAGTCCGGCCACACGCCATGGCCTCGAGGACGCTTCTGCCACATCCATCCCCTCGATAGAAATCGACGAGGACGTGAATGCCGTGGTAAAATTGCGCGAGCTCAACTGAATCGATGATATTCGGTCGCAATTCGACGCCGGGGGAGTTGAACGCATGCGCGTACTCATGGAGGTCCCGGGGAGTTGCCCCGCCCGAGATACAGTATCGGACTCCGGGCAGGTTCATCGACACCAATTCTCGAAGGAGAAACATGCCGTCACGTTCCCAGCGGCCCGAATAACCAACCCTCAACTCCGGGCCCACCGGGAGTGGCTCAGAATGGAACAGGTTCGTGTCGATCGGCTGCGGCATGTGATGGATTTTGACCTTTTCGAACCGGCCTGGATCGGAAGCCTGAATTGATTTAGCCCGTCTGTATCCAGAAGGATCGACGCAGATGACGTGGTCATATTCCTCGAGGACCCATTCCATGAACCACTTCAGATTCAAGGAAGAGGGAGAACTGGGTTGAACGAACAACCCGTGATCGGTTAGGATTTGGGTTCGACCCTTGGAGGGCAAGCGATTCCATCGGCGAGCGATGCTTCGGAGCGCGCCGTGGGTCCGGTCTTTTGAGGCAAGGTACGCTAGTTCGATCAACGGGGGCCGATGGACATGAAGGACATCGAATGAATCTCTACTCAGCGTACGCCGAAGGTTCCAGAGTCGGCCAAGGCGAAGGAGCCATTCCTGGGAAGATATCGAGCGGGTTCGCCCTCGTTCTGCGGGGAATTTCGTGGGACCGAAACGAACTATGGTGACGCGTTCCGATGGTCTGTCGATTCGATTCGTTCCGGGCAGTCGAGGGGTAAGGATGACCGAATCGAAACCGCCGATGTGGTTTGAAATTGCTTCGACGTGCCGCTCGAGACCCCCAATGTGCGGTAGATACCAGGGCGTCACGTGGACAACTACCGGTCGCTTCGGCAACAGAATCATGTCAACCACGCAGTGCGAATAATGATTGCGCTTCCGGCGAATCACGGCGAAGTGAATTTAAGGTGAAGCCCTACATCGGACTGGGCTGGCTACCTCGTGACTCCGAGCTCCGGTCCCTCTCTCGATCTACCTGGACCAATTCAGAAGGCACCACGAGTGCTCTTCGTCTACTCAATTGACGCTGCATTTGTACAAACGGATCGGAGTCTTCTCGGGGCATTTAGCAACGTGGTCCCATTCCTCTTCCGCGGTTCGATCGACTATCCAAGGCTCATCGTGGAGATTGCCAAGGCCGACCTAGTGTATT
>VBLS01000223.1 GCA_005878635.1 Methanobacteriota archaeon
TCATGGTGCTGTACGCGGCCGCCGCGATGGCCCGCGTCCGCGAGACCGCGAAGGAACGCGCCTATCAGGCGGGGCCGGAGCCGCGGCTCACGGAACGACTCAAGCTCAGCAGCGTCTACTTCGACCGGGAGGACCAAGGCGTCTACCGCTACCGCGTCCAGCGACCCGTCGCGGGCTTCGGGGTCAGCGCCGCGGCCGGCCTCTTCTCCGGCCTCCTCGGGGTCGGAGGCGGCTTCATCAAGGTGCCGGCGATGAACATCCTGATGCGGGTGCCCATGAAGGCCGCGGTGGCCACGAGCAACTTCATGATCGGCGTGACCGCCGCGGCGAGCGCCTTCATCTACTACTCCCAAGGCCTCGTCGATCCCGGCCTCGCGGCGATGGTGATCATCGGCGTCTTCTCGGGGACGAACCTCGGCACTCGGCTGCTCGAGCACTCGAAGGCCTCGAACGTCCGCTTCGCGTTCGCGATCTTCCTCACCGCGATGGGACTCGCGATGCTCCTGAGCCGCCTCCCGGGGGTGTCGATCTGATCGCGGCGCGCGGGGGGTTACGGCTCGTGCAGCGGCGGGTCTCCGCTCTCCGCCGCGCCGTCGTGGCCGAAGTCGAGGACATCAATCGGCTAATCTACCACATCCTCCGCGGGGGCGTCGTCGTCTCCGTCGCCGTCCTAGTCTTCGGCTTCGTGCTCGTGGCGATGACCGGCCGTCCGATCCCGGAACGCTCGATCCCCCCGCGATCCCTCGGAGACCAGCTGTACCACTTCACGCCGGAGGGATACCTCAGCCTCGGGGTCCTGATCCTCATCTTCACCCCGGTCGTCCGCGTCCTCCTCAGCCTCCTCTCCTTCGTCAAGGAAGGCGACCGGATGTACGTCCTGATGACCCTCATCGTCTTCGTCAACCTGATCACGAGCCTGTTCCTGCTCGCGTGATACCTTTAAGCCCCCGTCCCCTTGCGGACGCGTGGACGAGGTCCTCGCCGCGGCTCGTGTGGTCGATTTTTCGAAGGCAGGAGAGCGGACGCTCTGCGACGCCTGCCTCGGCCGCCTCTTCGGCAAGGTCGGACACGGCTACACGAACGAGGCTCGAGGGCGCGCGGTTCGGACCATCGCACCTCTCGGCGCCGATCCGTGCTGGATCTGCGAGGGCCTGACCTCGCGGTACGAAGACCTCGCGGACCTCGTCGTCCGGCAACTCGAACCGTGGGAGTTCGCCTCCTTCTGCATCGGATCGAAGATCGACCCGGAGGTTGCGGCGCGGGAGGAGTCCCTCTGGGCGGAGCTCTCCCTGTCCGCCGCGGAGCCGCTCAAGGCCGAGGTCAACCGCGAGATCGGCAAGCGGGTGTCGGAACGCCTTCGGAAGGAGGCCGATCTTGCCCGCCCCGAGGTAGTTGCGGTCGTCGACACCGTGTTCGATCATGTCGACGTCCAGGTGAACCCGCTCTACCTGCGGGGCCGGTACCGCAAGCTCGCCCGGGGAGTGCCGCAGACCCGGTGGCCCTGCCGGCGGTGCATGGGCAAGGGATGCGCCCGCTGCGGCGGCACCGGCAAGATGTACCCGACCAGCGTCGAGGAGGTCATCGCCGCGGAGGTGATGCGCGACTCCGGAGGGACCGGCCACGCGCTCCACGGGATGGGCCGCGAAGATGTCGACGCGCGGATGATCGGCCGGGGCCGTCCCTTCATCGTTGAGATCAAGGAACCGCGGCGTCGGACCTTCGACCTGGCGGCAGTCGTCGCCAGGATCAACGGATCGGGCACCGTCGAGGTCGACGGGCTCGTGCCCGCCCGCGGTTCGGACGTCGTGCCGCTGAAGGAAGATCGGGTCCCGAAGACCTACCGCATCCTCCTTCGGATGGCGCCTCCCGTCGAGGAGGCAAAGCTTAAGAAGACGCTCCCGGTTTTGGTGGCCGAGCCGATCGCTCAGCGCACCCCCGAACGGGTCGTTCACCGACGTGCGGATACCACACGGCATCGACGGCTCCTGGCGGCAGAAGTCGTCGGGGTCGAGGGAGACCGTGCCGAGCTCCGCGTGACGGCCGAGGCCGGGACCTACGTGAAGGAGTGGGTCCATGGGGACCACGGCCGGACCAGGCCGTCCCTCGCGGAACGACTCGACGTGGCGTGCGAGGTCCTCGAGCTCGACGTCCTCGACGTCCACGACGGGTGACGCGCGATGGTGAAGGCATCGAAAGGGATCATGGAGAAGACGCGGCAGAAGTTCCGCCGCGGGCCCCGCCAGCGCGGGCTCTCCCCGATCACCCGCTCCTTCCAATCCTTCGACGTCGGGGCGAAGGTCACGATCGTCATCGATTCGAGCGTCCAGAAAGGTTGGCCGCACCACCGGTTCCACGGGATGACCGGGACCGTCGTGGGGCGCCGCGGGAACGCCTTCCTGGTCGACGTCCGCTTCGGCGGGCGCATCAAGCAAGCCGTGGTCCGGCCCGAGCACCTGAGGCGCGCGTGAGGGGAGACGATGGAGGAGTCCTACGTGTCCCTCACGGAGCTGAAGGTCATCCTCGACAAGGAGAAGGCCGCTCGCGGCGAGCTCAATCCGGAACAGCAGTATTCCCTCAGCCACGCGTCCCTCTTTGCCCGGGTGCCTCCGGAGAAGGTCCCTCTCATCGTGAAGGAGCTCATGGAGATCCCCATGATGTCCCCCTTCAACGCGGTGAAGATCGCCGACCTGATGCCGACGCACCTCGACGACGTCCGGGCGATCTTCGCGAAGGAACGATTCAGCTTGTCCAAAGAGGATGC